>DTWI01000213.1 GCA_012963075.1 Fidelibacterota bacterium | reverse complement strand
TTCGAACTCGCGACCCCAACCTTGGCAAGGTTATGCTCTACCACTGAGCTACACTCGCATGTGTCGTTCATAATAAAAAAGAATTATCGTTTTTCAAAAGGAAAATCAGCATTAGCTGCTACTTTTTTGACAAAATCAGCAACTTTTTTATCCTCTTGCATTGCCTTTTTAAGCTCAATAATTGTAAATAGATTGAAATTATTATTTTTGAATTCTTCCTGTAAAAATTCCTCAAGTTCCTTAGATTCTTTCTTATAATTATCTATTAATTGTAACATACCTGGTTCACCAGCATAAATCTCGTTAAGTGTTTTTGAAGAATCCTTGCTTTTATATCTCTTCAGGCTATTACTTATATAATTCATTCTAGAGAACGATGGTGAGGCATCCGTTATGGACGTTTTAGGATCTTTCAAATATAGATTAACAATACTTAGGCGTTTTCCTTGGATTCCACCTGCATAAATGAATGGACCATCTTGTCTTTGCTGGATCTTTGGTTCAGTAAAATATTTTACGCCACTTAAAAATATATAGTCTGCCCTGGGAAAAACACTTGCTAAATCGATAGTATTATCATCGCTGATATCAATGAGAATCACCACGATATCAACAGAATCAATAATTTTATCAATATTCTTATTTCCCTCAGACACAAAATCTTTATTTATCACTGAATTATGTTTTGTCGCTTCACTCAACCCAATAATACCAATATCCAACCCTTTAGAAGAAACAATATGATAAGGTAAGAACAATAATTCTTCATTTTTGTCATATAAATTTGCAGATACAAACTTGATTGTTGTTCGAGAAGTAACATCTGTCAGAAAATCTAAGCCTCCCTTAAAATCATTAGAGCCAACATTGATTACATCATGATCTAATAATTCCATGGCTCTAACCAAATTTTCTGCTTTATATTTCTTGTCTTTAAGAGGAAGTTTGTCTGGATTAACCTCGTTGCTGTCAAACAGCATATTTCCAGCATCAAGCAAGATTGGATTTTGCTTACTCATGTTTATCATTTGTGTATTTATAAAATGAGCCTTTCTAGCTAATCCTCCAAGAGGATTATTTGGACAACCACAATCATAGTATTCAGCAAAAACATTTGAAGTAGAAACCATCGTAATATGAGTCTGAACAATATTGGTTTGAGCAATAAGAATACTACATAGAAATAATAAGATATATTTTTTCATTGTTTACTTAACTTCAAGTTTTATAACAGGATGTTTTCGCGGTGCAAAAATAGCATTTTGTACCTCAAATTCTAAAGAAAATGATTCCAATACCCCTTTTGTTATTACTGATAACTTGATAGTATCTTGGGCTGGAATTTCTATTAAATCGCTATTAACAAAAAAATTAAAACTACTATTATTTTTTAATATAAAACGAACATCTGATTTATTCTTGATACTTACATGAGCCGCATCTTTTTTATACTCCACATTCACGACTTCTAAACTTGCATTAATCAATGGCAATAACCATTCTTCTCTACCAATTAAAGTATTCCTATTCCAAACAACGGTTTGCTTTTTAAATAAAGCTTTTTTTATTGCTTTTTCACTTTTTTCTTTGGCAAAAACCAATGTCACAGGACGATGTCCCCCCTCTAAAACGTCATAGTCCCAATCAATCAAACCATGAATATCTGAATTTCCAATAATAGTCAAATCATAGTCTAAAGCTATCTGTAATGATTCCTCAGAATATTCGAACTCATTTACTACCTCTACTCCATGTAAATAACCTTTGCTAAACAAAGTTTTGTGCATTTCTGTGATTACTACATCTCCGTATTTTTTTTGTCGCCAAGTAGGGTGATTCCAAAAAACAAATGCTTTCTGTTTATTTGCTGCTTTAAAAGCTCTCATATCATCGTCTGGTACAATACCAGCAATTTCATCCGCACTATGTAACTTATTCGCATCTTCTAGAAAAATTGCATTGGCGTGTCCTAGAGGCATTCTTCTTGTTATTTCTACTCCATTAATTATTAACAAATCACTATTACTGTATTTTGTTGCTAATTGGTAAGATCGATTGCGATCAGGATGTGGAATATCACTAATATGTGGTTGATATTCTAAGTGTTCTGTCACAGCTAAGACATCAATTTTATCTCGCTGAGCTTCTTCTACACGGATGTCAGGCCAGACACTTCCATCTGAAAAAACGCTATGTGTGTGAAAATCGCACACCAAGGTTAGGTAATTATCAAGATCTGGAAAAATAATCTCCCGATTTGAAGATAGTTGCTGTGCATGCAGTACAGCACAGCAGCTAATAATCAATAAGATATTTTTACTATTATTCACCAGAAATCTCTCTAGCATATTGTTCAACGCTACTAATTTTACCTTCGAGGTCAAAAAAGAATAATTCCACTAAGCCTTTTTTCCATACTGTTCCATCTTTCATTACTCTTTTCTCTGTAGAATACACAGTAACTCCTGATTCTGGATCGGTAGCATATATTTTAAGTAGTGTCCACTGTACAGATGAATAATTATCAAAAGCAGATTTCATGTCTTCGCTAGTTCTTTGAGAAGTTCCACCAGTCGCTGCTCTAAAAGTCCACTCATCTGCAAAATATCCAGCAACAGCTTCTCCATCCATATTATTATAATCAATAAAGAACTTTTCTAAGATTTCAACGCCTTCATGGCCAACTGTTTCTGTATTGTATCCTCTACTACCAAAATTTATGGAACAATTAAGTATTAGCACCATTGCAAGCATTGCAACTGTTGCAATGGCTGCGAATTTAGAAGCACCCTTAGTAAGTTCTAGTTTCATTTATAATTTTCCTTTTTTGCATAACATTTTAAATAAAATATACCAGGATTGCACTAGGTAATATTTTGTGGAGCCGATCGGGATCGAACCGACGACCTCATGAATGCCATTCATGCGCTCTCCCAACTGAGCTACGGCCCCAAATTGCTTATGATTTACACTTTTCCCAGTCTTTGTTAAACTGGTCAATCCCTTGATCGGTTAAATCATGATTATACATTTCTTCAAAAATTGATGGTGGCAATGTAACAACATTAGCACCTGCTTCAAAAGATTGACTTACATGATTGAGATTTCTAATTGAAGCAGCAAGTATTTGGGTTGAAATATCATTTGCTTTATAAATTTTACTAATAGATTTTATTAAACCAATTCCATCTATTTCATGATCTTCGCACCTTCCAATAAAAGGTGATACATATGTAGCTCCTGCTTTAGCAGATAAAATTGCCTGTTCACTAGAAAAAATAAGTGTAACATTAACTGCAATATTCTTGTCAGAGAGTACTTTACATGCCTTTAGCCCCTCTGAAGTACAAGGAACTTTAATAGTAATATTTGAATTAATTGAATAATAATCTTCTGCCTGCGATAGCATTTCCTCTGCTGTATCACCCACCACTTCAGCACTAATGCTTGCATCTTTTGAAAAAAGACTAGAAATCTCTTTAATGACTTCGATAGGTTCCTTCCCTGTTTTCATCATTAAAGTAGGGTTTGTAGTTATACCATCAATCAGCCCTGTTTCACAGTGCTGACGAATAATATCAACATTAGAAGTATCAAGAAAAATCTTCATAATTCAACAATTTAATAAAAAAATTTGTAAATACAATTTTTATGTAAATTGAGTGGTGAAACGTTTCATCCCACTTATAATGTTGTTTTTTATTGCTTGCGAAGACAATGAAGACAACGATGCTTGTATTGATGAAAGTCTAATTAATCCCGATGCAGTATGCCCTACAGTTTGGGACCCAGTCTGTGGATGCGATAATATCACCTATAGCAATGATTGTGAAGCACAAAAAAATGGAGTAACTTCATGGGTTACTGGAGAATGCGAGTAATATTATGAATTTAAAATCATTTTTATTTATAACTGCAATGATATTTTCAGCTGTATCATTAATTCATCTAGTAAGAATTGTGCTGAAAATTGATATTATAATAGGCAGTTGGGCCGTTCCTATCTGGATAAGTATAGTTGTTGTTATCGTAGGAACTATCATTGCTTGTAAATCTTTTAAATTCAGTAAAAATAATTAATCTTAGGAGGAATCATGAATAATATTTTTCAAAAAATTGGCTTGAGTTTAATTGTGCTTGGTATAGGATTTTACGTTATTAGCGATAGCGGAAGTATTACCACATTAATCCCATCTTTCTTGGGAGCTATTGTATGTGGATTTGTATTCTTAGCTGGGAAATTTCCAAATCAACACAGACATTTTGCCCATGCAAACTTACTTGTATTTGGTATGGGTTGTGGTGCTACTTACAAATCTGTTGGTGCTGTTTGTACTTATTTACTTCATGGAGAAGCGTTTACAAAACCCTTAGCTACGATTGAACAATTCACAACATTTGTATTGTGTTTAGCAGCCATTATTCTAGGTATAAAATCATTCCTTGATACTCGAAAAAAATAATTTTTAAAAAAAAATTTTACTTTCTATCAACTACTAAAGTCATATAACTAAATGCCAGCAAAAGATCACGATTTGATTGAGCAATTTAATCGCGGAAATCGTGAGGCTTTTAACATATTGGTAAAAAGATATATGAACGACACCTACAACTATTATTATTCGATTACACAAGATCCGTTAGACGCGGATGAATTAACACAACAAGTGTTTGTAAAAGTTTTTAAATCGTTAAAAAATTTTAGGTATGAAGCTGCATTTTCAACTTATTTATATCGTATTAAAGTCAACACATTAAATTCTTATTTTTCTAACAATAGATGGCGTTCATTTTTAGGTCTTGATCAAATGCCTGAATTACAAACAACCGATAAGAATTTTGACAAAAAAACACTTAGCGTTGAATTATGGAAAGCCATTGAACAGCTTCCAAAGAAACAACGTAGTGTTGTTAGTTTGCGCATCACAGATAATTTAAGATTTAAAGAAGTTGGTGAAATTTTAAAGATTTCAGAAGATGCTGCAAAAAATAATTATAGCCATGGGATTAAATCGTTACAAAAAATAATGGGTAAAAAAAGATGAAAACAGAAAACCAATTAGAACAATTACATTACAAAAGCAATGCATCAATTGATTCTGATGCCTTTCTAACAAGGTTAAACAACAAAATTGATGAAAATAATTCAAATCGAGGACGCAATCAGGGTTTGATTCTTTCATCATTGGCAATTGTTTTAATGCTTTTTATAATGCCAATACAAGAAGATTTAGATGATTCTATGGAAATGTATGGTCAATACCTAAGTGAGTATGGAACCGATACATATGAGATGATTGCATTCTTATCTGAAAATGACTTAACTTTCGAACAATAAAGGATAGACATGAAAAAAATACTAATAGCATTGTTACTAATTTCTGGATTGTTTGCTCAAGATCGCGATGAAAGACA
>DTWI01000212.1 GCA_012963075.1 Fidelibacterota bacterium | reverse complement strand
TGATATTGCAACAAATCCAACTGCATCTGTTAGATCAGTATTTGAGGGTCTTGTTACAACCATTACATTTATTTCAGGATATGGAACAACAGTTATTGTAGATCATAATGATGGATATTTTACAGTATTTACTCATTTAGATAATTTATTGGTTACCAAAAATATGTTAGTGAAAGAAGGACAAAAGATTGGATTTATTTCTAAAGAAAGTCAAGTTGTTCATTTCGAAATCTGGGGGAACAATCAAACGTTGAATCCAAAAGAATGGTTAAGAGATGGATATAGATAATTTACAGCCTATAATTTCTGATAAAATTCAAACTATTGTTAACAGCAACAAAATAAGTAATGCTTATCTCTTATATGGTCCCAAAGGGTCAGGAAAAGAAGCACTTGCTTTACAGTTTTGTAGCTTACTTACAGGTTTTGATTCTGACGAATTTATTAATAACCCAAATATTTTCTTGGTTATTCCTGGCAGTAGTGATTTTTATCTCAATCTTTTTAAAAGTAGTAAAATTGATCAAAAAGAATATCAAGAATGGAATCATTATTGGAGAGAAAAATTATTGTTTCCACTCAAAAAAATTAAATTGTCTAATATCCAAAATATTCCGTTGATTGTTTTAAAAAACTTAAAACAAAATCTTTTTTTTAAAAGTGACAGTAAAAAAGTTATTATTATTTTTGATGCGCACTACTTATCACAAGGTTCAGCTGAATCGGCGAATGCTTTATTAAAAATATTAGAAGAACCTCCTCAAAATACTTCTTTTATATTGGTAACAGATTTTATCAAAAATTTACCTTCGACTATCCAATCTCGTTGTCAATTCATCAATGTTCCAAAAATTAGTAATACGAACCTAAAAAATTATTTAAAGAGAACAGGTGATTTTGAATTTGAAATATTATCATTTTTATCTGATAATGATTTAGGCCTCATTGATATTTTCAATAATTACTCAAAAAATTCAGTCATAGATATGATTGAAAAGTATGTCAAATGTATTGAATATGACAATTCAGAAGCTGTTGTAATGTTTTGTGAAGAAATGTTACTAGATTTCAATACAAATCGACAAAAACTTTACTTTAACTTTCATCTGATTAAAAAATGGCTTGAACATACAGATCAGATTAAAAAATCTATTGAACCCAAATTCGAATGGAATGATTTTTCTAATGCTAGTAAAGATTTTATGAATAATCATAATAATTGTGATTTGATAATACTTGCGAAAGAAATAGAATATTTTTTAGGTAATATTGCGTCAAATACTTCGCCAAAATTATCTTTAATGAATATGGTTATAAATAGTCATAACTATTTAAATTAAATCATGAAAAATTATTACATAACAACTCCAATTTATTATGTAAATGATAAACCTCATATAGGGCATGCTTATACAACCATTTTAGCAGATACTTTGGCAAGATTTCGAAGATTAGTTGAACAAGAAAGCTTTTTTTTAACCGGGTTAGATGAACATGGTTTAAAGGTTCAACAAGCTGCAGAAAAAAATGGTATGAGTGCAAAAGATCATTGTGATAAGATGGCACCAGCCTTTTTAGAGCTATGGGACAAGCTAAATATTCAATATTCTGATTTTATTCGTACTACGGAAGATCGACATGTTAAAATTGTTCAAAATATACTGAATGAAGTTCATAAAAATGGAGATATCTATCAAGATGAATACGAAGGTTGGTATTCAGTTGCTGAAGAAAGGTTTATTACAGATAAAGAATTAGATAGCGGTTTATTTAGAGAAGCTAAGAAAATTAAAGAACGAAATTATTTTTTTAAAATGAGCAAATATCAAGATGCTTTAATTGAAAAAATTGAGAAAAACAAAAATTTCATACAGCCTACTACAAGAAAGAATGAAGTATTAGGGTTTTTAAAACAAGATTTGTCTGATTTATGCATTTCAAGACCAAAAAGTAGATTAGAGTGGGGTATAGAAATACCATTTGATAAAGATTATGTAACCTATGTTTGGTTTGATGCATTGATTAACTATATCTCTGTACCTAAATATTCTGAGGATGATAACCACTTTAAACAATTTTGGCCTGCTGATGTTCATTTAATTGGAAAAGATATCTTAATTACACATTCTGTTTATTGGTCTACAATGTTAATGTCGTTGAACATTCCATTACCAAAAACAATTTTTGCACATGGATGGTGGCTCACCAATGAGAAAAAAATGAGCAAATCATTAGGAAATGTTGTAAGTCCCTTGACGTTGGTGGACGAATTTGGTGTTGATGCAGTTCGATATTATTTGATGAGTGAAATGGTATTGGGTTCAGATGCAACATTCTCAATGGAATCATTTATTAAGAGATATAATAGCGATTTAGCAAATGATTTAGGGAATTTAGTAAGTCGTATTTCTACATTGATTAATAGAAATTTTGATAGCACTATTCCATTTTCTAACGATAGTAAAAATGATTTATCAAATGAGATTAACAATATTAATATCAAAGATAAGCTTGATAATTTTCAAATGGATCGTCTTATTCAAAATATTATGGATTTTATTCGATCAATTAACCGTTATATGGAAAAAAATCAACCTTGGAAACTTGTTAAAAAAGATAAAAAATTAGCAGGAAATGTTTTATATAATGCAGCTGAATCTCTAAGAATTGCTACAGTAATGCTTTCTCCTATAATGCCAAAGAAATGTAAAGAAATACTCAATGCACTAGGATCTACTTCTTCCTCGTTAGATTGGGGGAATCTTAAGCCAGGAGAGAAAATTCCTGAATCCAATCCTATTTTCCCAAGAATCATCGAATGACACTAATAGATACACATGCACATCTGTATTATGATTCAATGTATGATAGATTAGATGATGTTTTAGATGATGCACAAAAAAATGAAGTCAATAAAATTATTTGTATTGGTACAGATGTTAGTACCTCTAAAAAGTCAGTTGATATTGCCAATAAATATGATTGTGTTTATGCAGCTGTTGGTGTTCATCCGCATGATTCAAAGAGCGTAGAACAAAATTATTTGAAACATCTTGAAGAGCTTGCATTAAGTAGTAAGAAAGTAGTTGCAGTTGGAGAAATTGGTATCGATCACTATAGAAATCTATCTCCAGCAGATGTGCAGAAAAGAGTAATGATAGAACAAATAGAACTAGCAGAATCAATTTCGCTACCCATTATTTTTCATAATCGTGATGCAGATGATGAAATATTAGATATCTTAAAACAACACTCATTTAAAAAAGCATTATCACATTGTTTTTCAAGCGATATTAATTTTGCACGACAACTAATTGATTTAAATATATTGTTATCTTTTTCTGGAAATGTTACTTTTAAAAATTCTATTAATCGTTCTGCAATTCAAGATCTTGATTTAAAAGATTTTGTTCTAGAGACAGATTGTCCTTTTTTAAGTCCACAATCTTTTAGAGGACAACCAAATGAGCCAAAACGTGTTCGTGATATTGCGTTATATTTATCAGATTTTCTGGATATACCACTTGAAAAAATTGCTCAAGAAACCACAAACAATGCAATGAACTTTTTTAATATCACTTAACCAATGGTATTTGCTAAAAAGAAGTGGGGTCAAAATTTCTTAGTTGATAATAATCTCTTAAATAAGATTATCAATACAATAGAAATTAATTCTAGTGAAAATGTTTTGGAAATCGGTCCAGGACAAGGAGCATTAAGTGAAAAAATAGTCAATACTTGTAACAAGTTTTCTATGGTAGAAATCGATCCTGATTTAATCGCAATATTAAAAGAACATGACAAACTTTCACAAGCTGAGATTATCAATCAAGATATTTTAAAAGTTGACCTACCTACTCTTGATATTAAAAATCCTGTAGTGGTAGGCAATATTCCTTATAATATTACTTCACCTATTGTTTTTTGGCTTATTAAGCATCTAACTAGTTGGAATCGAGCTTATCTTATGGTTCAAAAAGAACTCGCACAACGATTAACTGCTACAATTGGTACAAAAGACTATAGCAGGCTTACTGTAATGACCAATTTATATTTGGATATTAGAATTTGTTTTTTGATTTCTCCAAACGTCTTTTTACCAAAACCAAAAGTACAATCTGCCTTCATTGAAATTATTAAAAAGGAAAATTCTTATCATAATGACATTAATCTAGAGTTATTTGATCAAATTGTAAGAATGGCATTTAATCAAAGAAGAAAAATGTTAAGAAATTCTCTATCATCTCTTGATATTGATGTAAAGAATTGTGCTATAGATTTTACCAAGAGACCAGAACAACTTAGCATCGAAGATTTTATTGAAATTTCTAACAATATTATATCATAATTGGCATTGCTCATTTTTATCGTTAAGTTCCCAAACTATGATTGAGATAAATGTAAGAGATAACGAATCACTTGAGAAAGCTCTAAGACGTTTCAAGAAGAAATGGGAACGTTCTGGGGTTCTTAAAGACGTAAAAAGAAAAGCTTTTTACGAAAAACCAAGCGTCACAAAAAGAATTGCAAAAAAACAAACTATTCGTAGAGCTATTAGACTAGCAAAATTCAATAATTAATATCATAACACTCCTTTATACTTTCCAAAAAATGTTCTAATCTTCTATTATGCTTATAAGAAGTGCATCTGGTCTTAGAGGAATCGTTGAAGATGACTTTAATTCTGGAATAATTGATCAATATATTGCCTCATTTATATTAACTCAAAAGATTACACATTGTGTTATAGGTAGAGATGGAAGACAATCTGGAAGAGAAATATCCCAATGGGTGATTGATTCTTTAATCAAATATGGAGTCAATGTTGATAATTGTGATTTAGCTACTACTCCCACAATGCAATTAATGACAGAAAAAGAACAATATGATGGGGGTATCGTTATTACAGCAAGCCATAATCCATCAGAGTATAATGGATTAAAATTCTTACAAAAAGATGGGACATTTTTATCACCAGATCAGTGTAATACGTTATTTGTATCTGTAGATAATCAAGATACATTAAATGAAGCAGAAGTTACTGGTAAAGTATCAGTGTATAATTCTGCAAATGAAGAACATATTACTAAAGTATTATCTGCTAAATGTATTGAACCTGACACTATTCGTTCTAAAAAATTTAAAGTAGTGATAGATGCCGTTAATGGAGGAGGTTCTACTATCTTGCCGCAATTATGTAGTGATTTAAGGTGCGATGTGATTACAATTAATTGTGATGGTGATGGGAATTTCAATCGCGTTGCTGAACCACTTGCTGAAAACTTGCAAGACTTAGAAAAAAAGGTGCTAGAGGTTGGAGCAGATATTGGATTTGCTACTGATCCAGATGGGGATAGATTATCGATAGTTTCTAACAAAGGCAGGGCCATTGGTGAGGAGTATACTTTGGTTCTTTCAGTTATGAATTTTTATCGATTCCTCACATTTTATGATGACAAAAAAGGTTCAATAAGTTATGGTGAATTAGGAGAAAGACAGCGAGCATTCAATTTTCCGTTTAAACGTGGAGCTGTAACAAATTTATCTACCTCACAAATGATAGATGATTTTTTAGCTATTTATTCAATCAGTTCAAACAGAACTAAAATTGGTGAAGCCCATGTTGTTGAAAACATGAAAGAATCAAATATTTGGATTGGAGGGGAGGGAAATGGAGGAGTGATTTTAAAAGAAGTACATCTTGGAAGAGATTCTTTGGTTGCTGCAGCGATGGTATTGAATCTTTTATCAAGTGTTGAAAAATCCATCAATGAAATTATTGCTGAGATTCCTGAATATGTATTTGTTAAAGATAAAATCACATTGAACGATACAAAAGATTTTGATTTTGATAATCTTGCTACTCTATTTGATTGTGACGAAATTAATAGAGATGATGGGATTAAATTTAGTTGGTCTAAAAAGTGGATTCATATCAGAAAATCAAATACTGAACCAATAATTAGAATCTTTTCTGAAGCAAAAACAGAAAGTGAAGTAAATGATTTAATTCAAACATTAAAAGATTATTTGAAATGAAATTATTAGATAAAAAGTATTCTTCTTCTGAGTTAGAAGATAGATGGTATAAGTATTGGTTAGAAAAAGATTATTTTTCTAGCCAACCTTCTGATAATCACTATACCATTGTCATTCCTCCACCAAATGTGACTGGTAAATTGACGATGGGTCATGTCTTAAATAACACGATTCAAGATATCTTAATACGAAAAGCAAGAATGGAAGGCAAAAATGCTTGTTGGGTCCCTGGAACTGATCATGCATCTATCGCTACCGAATCAAAGGTAGCAAAAATGCTTCAAGAAAAGGGAATTGATAAAAAAGATATTTCTCGAGAAGAATTTTTAGAACATGCATGGGAATGGAAGAAAAAGTATGGCGGCATTATTATTAACCAATTACAAAAATTAGGATGTTCTTGTGATTGGGATAAACTCAGCTTTACGATGGATGATAAGTATTCTGAAGCTGTTCTTGAATCTTTTGTTCGATTATTTGATAAAGGATTGATTTACAAAGGGAACAGATTAGTAAACTGGTGTCCAAAATCACAAACAGCACTTAGTGATGAAGAAGTTATCTTTAAGGAAGTCAATGGCAAATTATGGTATATCAAATACAAAATAGATAACTCCGATTCATTTATTGAAATTGCAACGACCAGACCAGAAACAATGCTTGGAGATGTAGCAGTAGCTGTGAATCAATCTGAT
>DTWI01000211.1 GCA_012963075.1 Fidelibacterota bacterium | reverse complement strand
ATTTTTTCAAACAAAATCTGCAATGGAAGAAATGGTAAGACTAGAAGCTGATCATAAAGAACATGTAGATGATGTCAATACAGAATTTAGAGAAAGAGTTAAAAATGTTGAGCTTGATAATATTGGTCAAGGAAAAAAGATTCAACAAGGAAGACAAATGATTCTTGCAAACACAAAATTAATTTATGCCAAAGCTGATTCACTTGGAGATTTAATAGATGATTTAGCATATGAAATTAAACGAGTTGATCGTGATTTATCGAAGAAGATAAAAAACGTCGAACGTGATCTTGAGGGAATAGAAGACAACCTTAATAGAAAGATACGTAATAACCAAAGAGATATTTCTAACTTGAAGAAAGAAATTAAGAAACTAAATAATGAAGTATTTCCTCCAGAAGAAGAGGAGAAAAAGTAATAACGTTTTAATAAGTTAACATAATTGAAAAAAAGGGCTTTTTATAAGCCCTTTTTTTTGTACCGAGGGTCGGGTTCGAACCGACATGAGGAAATCCTCACTGGTGTTTGAGACCAGCGCGTCTACCAATTCCGCCACCCCGGCAAAAACAATTGACTAATTTGGCTTAAAGTACTTATTTTGTCAATGATTAAAGAGATATAATTACGAGAAGAGGTATAATTATGAGCGAAAATTCACATCCAGGATATCAAGGCGTAGAAGCTACATTTACCACTATTCCTCAAATGTTTCAACGCGTTGTTTCTGAAAACCAAGGAATTGAAACTTATTTTGTTAAAACTGATGATAAATGGAACGGAACTACTTTTGAAGATTTACAGACTTGGGTAGAAGGGTTCGCGAATGGTTTAAAAAATTTAGGGATTAATGAGCATGATCATGTAGCAATTATTGGAACAAACGGCCCTCAATGGTGTGTTTCTGATTTTGCTATTGCTCATATCCGTGCTGTTTCCGTTCCAGTGTATCCAACCGAAATTCCGGAAAAATCCCGATACGTTGTAAAACATTCTGAAAGCAAGATTGCAATTGTACAAGATGAAGTGCAATTAGCAAAAATATTACCGCTATTAAATGATCACGAATGTGATTTAAGAAAAATTATTATTATGGATGATAGTTATTCTGGATCTGATGCAATAACATATTCATCAGTAACAGCATTGAACGATACTACACATGATATTAAAGCAATCTCCCAAACAGTACAACCTAGTGATTTATTGACATTGATTTATACTAGTGGGACTACAGGCGTTCCAAAAGGAGTAATGTTAACTCACGATAATGTTTGTAGAAACTTACTTTCTATTGGAGAACTGATTGAATTAATTGAGTCCAGATACAATATGGAAGAAAGAGTGTTTTTATCTTTTTTACCGGTTGCACATAGTTTTGAAAGGGTAGGAGGTCACTACGGTTGTTTTAACGCAGGAATGCAAATTTATTATGCACAAAGCATGGAAACCATAATTCCAAATATTCAAGAAGTTAGACCAACATTTTTAACTGCAGTTCCAAGAATTTTCGAAAAAATCCATGCAAAAATTATGGAAGGCGTTGAAGCAATGACAGGCGTTAAAAAAATACTAGCTGAATGGTCTATTGGTGTAGGATTAAAGGCTGCGCCATATTTTCAGCGAGACGAAAAATTACCATTCTTTCTTGGGTTGAAATACAATCTAGCTGATAAATTGGTATTACATAAATTTAGAGCAGTTTTAGGGGGTAGAGTTGCAGCCGCATCTTCTGGTGGATCAGCCTTATCTCCGGAAGTAGGATCATTTTTCTGTGGTATTGGAATTTCAATTGTAGAAGGGTATGGATTAACTGAAACAAGTCCTGTGATGACCATAGGACATCCTGAATTCTTTAAATATGGTACGGTTGGAAAACCAATTCCAGGAGTGGAAGTTAAGATTGCAGAGGATGGAGAAATCTTATGTCGTGGACATAATGTAATGAAAGGGTACTATAGAGAACCTGAAGCTACTGCTGAAGCCATTGATAAAGATGGATGGTTCTATTCTGGTGATATTGGAATGTTTGATGAAGATGGATTATTAAAGATTACAGATAGAAAGAAGAGTTTAATAGTTACCTCTGGCGGTAAAAATGTCGCACCTCAACCAATGGAAGTAACCTTGACTTCAAATAAGTATGTTGAACAATGTTTGGCAATTGGTGATGATCGAAACTTTATTTCTGCTTTAGTTGTTCCAAGTAGAGACAATTTGATTGCATGGGCAGAAAAGAATGGCATGGAATCAATGGATTATGAAAGTCTTTGCGCGGATCAAAAAACTTATGATATGTATAATAGTATTGTTGAAGAAGCTATGACAAAGTTTTCTCGTTATGAATCGGTTCGAAAAATTACATTAATTCCTGAAGAATGGACTATCGAAGGTGGAGAATTAACTCCTAAGCTATCTATTAAACGTAAAGTTGTTACTGAAAAACACCAAGCTGAAATCGATCAAATGTATATGGGGAAAAAAGAAGTTTTAGAAGGTGAATTAGGTGGTTAAGGCAATCCGCCTTGAAGAATAACCATATAGTAATTTTCCTATTAATATTCTCGCTATTTTTTGCAGCAAATCTGAATAAAAGTTTTACCAATCCTTATGTTGTTGTGTTAGGGATTGCTCAAGATGGTGGTGCTCCTCATGCTGGTTGTATAAAAGAATGTTGTGAAGAGAAATGGGATAATCCTACCCAGTATGCAAGGGTATCAAGTATCGGTATTGTTGATCCAGTAACAAAGGAATCATGGATAATTGATGCAACTCCTGATTTTGCGCTGCAACTAACGGCTCTTGACAATCAATTAAGTGGCATTTTTTTAACCCATGCTCATATTGGTCATTACACAGGACTTATACATCTTGGAAGAGAAGTGATGGGAGCAAAAGAAATTCCTGTGTATGCAATGCCAAAAATGAAAACATTTTTAGAATCAAATGGTCCATGGAACCAATTGGTTGCATTAAATAATATTTCTATTAATGAAATCAGTGATAAGGGAAAAATTAATCTAAATGAACGCTTATCTATTACTCCATTTTTAGTTCCTCATCGTGATGAATATTCTGAGACCGTAGGCTACAAAATTGAAGGACCTAACAAGTCTTTAGTGTTTATTCCAGATATTGATAAATGGCAAAAATGGGATCAAGATATTAAAGAAGTGGTCAGCAATAATACCTATAGTCTTTTAGATGGTACTTTTTATGATATTGATGAACTTCCTGGAAGAGATATGTCAGAAATTCCCCATCCTTTTATCGTAGAATCTATGGATCTCTTTAGTGATATTGTGAACAAATCAGGTGTCTATTTTATTCATTTAAACCATTCAAATCCTGCACTAGACTCTAATTCAAATGCTTTTGATAATATAAAGAAGAATGGATTTCATATTGCTCAAAGAGATCAATTGTTTGATTTATAAGTTATTTTCTAGAACATTTCTAAAAATTTATGGTTAATATTGATTATCCAATAATTACAAAAAAGAGGTAAAAAATGAAAAAAATATTACTAATGATAATTTTCTCAAGCATTGTTTTTGGGCAATATCATATGCAAACAATTTTAGGCGTTGAAGATGGGGTTAAGGTTCAAGACTTTGAAAAAGCAATGATATATCACAATAAAGCGCATGAAAATGAATTAGGCGCTGTCAATACTTTTGTTATTCTTAATGGTCCTCATGCTGGTAAATATGTTAGGTCACATGCCGGAGAATGGCCAATTCCTGCAGACAAAATCGATGCAATATATAACGCACATTCCAATCACCCGCCTCTAACTTATGATAAGTGGAATGATAGCATGATAACACAAGAAACTGGAACCGAATTTTATACAGTAAGACTCGATCTGAGCTATAATGTCCAGTATGAACCTTATAAATATTTTACGATGTATGTTTATAATGTTGCACAAAGTGGAAATGCAACTATTGAGTGGGTTTTTAATGAAGTTAGTGAAATTAGAAAGGAACAAGGTTCTGATGCGCACTACTTTGTTATGGTTAAAAATTTAGGTGGCAACTTATCTGAATATGTCGTTCTAAGAGGTCATGATACAATGTCTGAAGTTTTAGACCAATCAGAATTTCAACAAGTACTTGCCGCTCTCTATCAAAAACATGCTGATCTTGATGCTAAATGGAAAAGTGCTGTATGGGGTCTTTATAGTCAAACTCTAGAATGGAGACCTGATTTAAGTACTAATTTAGATAATTTAGAATAATACAATTTTTATTTAGCATTATTAAAGAGCCTATCAATAATATATTGGTAGGCTCTTTTTATACCACTAAATTAAAAGATAATGAAAAGACGTAATTTCTTTAAAGCGGGGGCAGTCGGTTTAATAAGCCCTGCTATTCTATCAGGTAGAAAAAAGATGAGAACAAATACAAATAATTCCATTGTAATCTCAACATGGTCTCATGGAATACCGGCCAATGAAGTATCGATGAAAATATTAAAAAAGAATGGTTCGGCATTAGATGCGGTAGAAGCAGGAGTACAAGTGACCGAAGCAGATGCTGAAAACCAGTCTGTTGGATTAGGTGGAAGACCTGATCGAGAAGGGAATGTTACTTTGGATGCATGTATTATGGATTCGGATGGCAATGCAGGGGCTGTTGCATTTTTACAAAATATTAAACATCCAATTTCTGTTGCAAGAAAAGTAATGGAAAAGACAGATCATGTAATGTTAGCAGGCAAAGGTGCCTTGAAGTTTGCATTGGAAAATGGATTTAAAGAAGAAAACCTTCTAACTGAGAAATCAAAAAAAGGATGGTTAGAATGGAAAAAGGACAACAATATTAAGGATTCTTGGGGTCCAAACGATGACCATGACACCATTACTTCATTAGCGCAAGATAATGAGGGAAATCTATCAGGTGCATGTACGACAAGCGGATTAGCTTATAAATTGCATGGACGTGTGGGTGATAGTCCGATTATTGGTGCAGGAATGTATGTTGATAATGAAGTAGGTGCTGCGGGTGCAACCGGTGTTGGAGAATTGGTGATTAAAACATGCGGCAGTTTTTTAGTAGTAGAATTGATGCGCCAAGGGTATTCTGCCATGGAAGCCTGCAAGGAAGCAGTGGACCGTATTATTGAACAAGAAGATGGCAAAACTAAATTACAAGTAGGATATATAGCGCTAGGAAAAGATGGAAAAATTGGGTATGCATCTATCCAAAAAGGGTTCCAATATGCATTACATAAGAATGGTACCAACAAATTATATGATGTTAAGAGTGTTCTTTAAAATGATTGATAACCAATCCTTTTTCTATTAAAATCCAACCATGTTTAATAAAAAATCAAAGTTTGAATTAAAAAAAGATTTAGAGAAAGAATCATTTCAACGTATTACGTGTTCTTTTTATCGATATTGCGCAATTGATCATCCAGAAGAATTACGAAATCAATTATATCAAGATTTATCCAATCTAAAGATTCTAGGAAGGGTATATGTAGCCCAAGAGGGGATTAATGCCCAGATTAGTGTTCCTGACCATAAATGGGATGGTTTTAAGGATTATATCAATGCATCATCTATTTTAAAGGGAATTAAGCTCAAAAAGGCAGTCCAAGAAGGATTATCGTTCCTAAAACTTACCATTAAGGTAAAAGAAGAAATTGTTGCATACAATCTACCAAAAGATACTTATGACTTGAATAAAGTGGGAAAACATTTGTCAGCAAAGGAATTTAACACGTCTATTGACCAAAACGATGCTATTGTGGTGGATATGCGTAATTATTACGAAAGTGAAGTAGGAAAATTTGAAGGGGCAATTACACCAGATGTAGACCGTTCAAAAGAATTGCTTCCTGAAGTAGTAAAATTATTAGCTGATAAAAAGGACAAAAAACTTCATTTATACTGTACAGGAGGTATTCGATGCGAAAAAGCGAGTTCTTACCTCTTAAAACAAGGATTTAAAGAAGTATACCAACTTGATGGTGGAATTGTCCAATATGCACATGACATTAAGAAAGAAAACCTCCCATCAAAATTTATAGGCAAAAATTTTGTATTTGATAATCGTTTAGGAGAGAAGGTGACTGACCATGTGATTGGAAAGTGCCATCAATGTAGACAAAAAGCGGATTCACATACGAATTGCGCAAATGATGCATGTCATATCTTATTTATTCAGTGTGAGGATTGTGCAAAAAAATAT
>DTWI01000210.1 GCA_012963075.1 Fidelibacterota bacterium | reverse complement strand
CACATTCTTGGAAAGCATCGGTCCCAATTAGATGAGTAGGAACTTGTCCTGTTATACAAACTAAAGGAACAGAATCCATATATGCATCTGTTAAAGCAGTTACTGTATTTGTTGCGCCAGGACCAGATGTAACAAGAACTACTCCAGGTTTATTAGATGATCTTGCATAACCTTCGGCAGCGTGACCCGCTCCTTGCTCGTGACGAACTAAAATATGTTTTATAGATTCGTGATTTTTTAATTCATCATAGATTGGTAAAACCGCTCCACCCGGATAACCAAAAATAAATTCCACTCCTTGGTCCTCCAAGCATTTAAAAACAATTTCTGCGCCTGAATACAATTTTGACATTCATGCAATCTAGCTGAAGTTGCGCTAATTGGTCAAGTTTAAGAAGTCATTATTTCAATTTATTTAATGCAGAGATTAGATTTTTAGGATCGATTTTTTGCCAAGACTTCATATGACCTCTGGCCCATGTTGTTTGTTTTTTGGCATATTGTCTAGTTTTTATGTAAATTCTTTCTTTAGTTTCACTTAAATTGAGCTCTCCATTTAAATATTTTCCTATTTCCTCGATTCCAATAACTTTTTTCGAGCTATTTTCATTTTTGACTTTTAATTTATTAAACTTCTTAACTTCTGAAACAACTCCATCTTCAAACATTTGATCCACTCTTTTCCCAATTCTCTCAACTAAATCTTCTCTAGAAAAATCTAAGTATATTTTTAAGAAACTATTTGGATCAAATAATATCTTAGTACTTTGAAACCAATTTGTAATAGATTTTTTTGTAAATTTTTTTATTTCAAAAGCTCTGATTGATCTTTGTGCATCATTGGGATTAATTGTATTTTTTACGAGTGGATCTAGCTTAATAAGCCTTTGATAAAAATTTTTTTGACCAATTTTTTTTTGTAATAATCTTATTTTGTTTCTAAATTTTACTGGAATATTAGGCATCTTTACTAGTCCTTCTGAAAGTGACTTAAAATAAAGACCAGTTCCTCCTACTAAAATAGGTATTCTATTTCTTTTTTGTATTTCTTGAATTTTTTTAATTGTAAGCTTCAACCAGGCTCCGGTTGAAAATTTTTTAGCTACACTCTGAAAACCGTAAAGATGATGTTTAATATTTTTTTGGTCTTTTTCTTTTGGACGAGCAGTTAAAATTTTAAGTTGTTTGTAAACTTGCATGCTATCTGTATTAATGATCTCTCCATTAATTTTTTTTGCGACTTTTATTGCGAAACTTGATTTTCCAGAAGCGGTAGGACCGGAAATTAAGATTATTTTGGACTTTAGGTCCATTGCTTAGTTTAACTTAACACCAATATATCTTCTTTGGTTTTGATTGTTGTATATTACTAATAACAAAATTTTTTCACTTGATTTAAGTGCTAGATTTACAGCAATTTCTAAATCTCCAACTGTTTTAATTACTTTCTTTTGAGCTTCAATAATTATGTTTCCTGCAGTTAAATAGTTGATTGGGCTTTCATTTGCTATTTCAGTGATAACTAAACCTTTTGTATTTTTTGGAAGACCTTTTTCTTCAATGTCTTTCTTTTCAATTGGTCTTACTTTAATCTTTAATGATTCAATTTCAGTATCTTTTGTTTTTATTGTTTTTTTAGCTTTAAAATCTTCAGAGGTTTCTAGTCTTCCTAGTTTAATTTTTTTCGATATTTCTTTTTCGTTTCTCCAAACTTTAACTTCAACTGTTTCGCCT
>DTWI01000209.1 GCA_012963075.1 Fidelibacterota bacterium | reverse complement strand
TCTATCAGGATTTAAAAATCTTTCAAAAAGAAGATTATGTTTTAAAGGATTGATATCAGTGATATCTAGACAATATGATGCTAAACTCCCAGCTGCAGAACCTCTTCCTGGACCTACAGGAATATTATTTTTCTTGGCATATTGCACAAAGTCTGCAGTAATTAAGAAGTAACTAGCAAATCCCATTTTTTTAATGACAGATAGCTCATAATTTAATCTTTCAGTCAATTCTTTTGTTGATTCAGAAAATTTGCTTTCCATTCCTTTTTCACAAAGATTTTTCAGATAATCATTAATATCTTTTATTTCTGAATTTTCCGGAATTTGATACCAAGGCAAATGATAATCACCCATTGGAATTTCTAGATCAATAGAATCTGTTATAGCTCTTGTATTTTCCAATGCTTCTGGAAATTCTTTAAAAAGAGAGAACATTTCATCTTGTGATTTAAAATAAAATTCTTTTCCAAAATATTTTAATCTTTTCGTATCAGTTAATTGCTTACCAGTCCCAATACAGATATGGACATCATGGGCAGTATGGTGGTCTTGTAACGCATAATGTGCATCGTTGGTAGCTATTAATGGCAAATTCATTTCTTTTGCTAATTTTGATGCTAATTTGATATTTTGAATTTCTTCCGGAATACCATGCTTTTGTAATTCAATATAATATCTGTTAGGAAAAATTTTTGAGTATTCTTCTGCAATCGCTTTACCGCTTTCATATCCGCTATAAATAAGTGTTTCCGCCAAATTTCCTTTCAGGCAAGCTGATAAACAAATTAGACCTTTATTATGTTTTTTTAAAACTTCAAGGTCAACTCTTGGCTTATAATAAAATCCTTCAAGATAACCGTGGGTAACAATTTTCATCAAGTTTTTATATCCTTCAAAATTTTGTGCAATTAAAATTAAGTGATTATAATGGCCTCCGATTGTACCTTTTTCTTTATCAAAACGACTTCCTTTTGCAACATATACTTCACAACCAATAATTGGTTTAATACCACTCTTTTTTGCTTGACTATAAAAAGAAATGGCTCCAAATAAATTTCCATGTTCTGTTAGGGCTACAGAATCCATACCTAAATCATCCATTGTATTAATAATGGTATTAATGGTTTGTGCTCCATCTAACAGACTATTATCTGAATGGTTGTGTAAATGTATAAATTCGCTTTTCATTTAGTATCAAAATATATTTTAATTACTCTATTATTACCTTCAAAATCTTTAAAAATTTCATTAGCAATATTGGTTCTTTTGTTAATTATGTTTATAATTTTCTCTGTAATATTTGAATTTGGAATCTCCAGATACATTGTTCCATCTTTTTTTAACATATAATCAAGATTGTCAATAAAATATCTATAGAAAGATAAACCATCAAACTGATCGGATAAGGCGATAATGGGGTCATGCTTACTTACTGAATCATCTAAGTTGTCAATTTCATAAATAGAAAGATAAGGAGGATTACTAATAATAATATCAAAGAGAGTAAGATTAATATTGAAGAAATCTTTATTGATAAATTTGACATTAGAAGTATCTAGTAGCCTTGCATTTTTTCTTGATACTTCTATAGCTTTATTCGAAATATCTATTCCTGTAATTGAAAAATCTTTATATAGATTTCCAAGACTAATAGACAAACAACCGCTACCGCTTCCTATATCTAAAACAGTCTTTTTTTCAGACAAAGAAAAATCATTTTTAACACAATCAATAATTAATTCGGATTCTGGTCTAGGAATAAATACGCCAGGAGGAGTAAAAAATTTATCATTGTAAAAATAAGATTCTTGTATAATATGTTGTACGGGAGTGTTTTGCGTTAATAATGAAAATGCATTTTCTAATCTTTGAAACTCTACTTTTGAAATTGAGTAAGTTTCTGTATATAGTTGAGCTTTATTAATTCCTATAATATTTTGAATAATTATTTCTGATTTATTCTTGTACTCATCAATTTGAAGACTATGAAGTTCAAATAATTTTTTCTCTAAATAGTTGTTTAATAAATAACTTGAATCCATCTTAATTAATTTTAGAATTATCTTCTTCCAGCTTAAGTTTCTCAATAATATGCTCTAGATCTCCTTCTAAAGTATCCTGGAACTTATGAGAAGTATAATTAATTCTATGATCTGTAATACGTCCTTGTGGAAAATTATATGTTCGTATTTTTACTGATCGATCACCAGTCGATACCAAGCTTTTTCTCATTTGGTCTCTGTCTTTGTTAAGTTTTTCTTGTTCCAAAGAAAATAATCTTGCACGTAAAACTTTTAATGCAGACGCTTTATTTTTATGTTGAGAACTTTCATCTTGGCAGGTTACAACCAAGCCTGTAGGAATATGTGTAATTCTGATGGCAGATTCGGTTTT
>DTWI01000208.1 GCA_012963075.1 Fidelibacterota bacterium | reverse complement strand
TTCATAAGAAAGTTCCTGAAAATCTCTTAAAACAACTGCAATACGAAAATTCTCAGGAATTTTATCTAAACATTTCTTCAATTCTTCAACAGCCAACTCATTTTGAACCTTATTATCTAAAGATTCTCCACCCATTTCAATATCAATAGGTCTTCCATCGTCAGTCCACAATGAATTTGTTCGTCTTCTTTTGTTTTTTCTTAGCTCTGTTAACGCAAGATTCTTAGCAATTGTATATATCCAAGTAGAAAATTTTGCAATAGGCTTATAATAATGTTTATGGGTATAAAGTTTAATCATTGTTTCTTGAACAACATCTTCTGCAAGAGTTTGATTATTCATATATCTATATACAAAATTGTGCAATCGATCTTTATATCGTTTTACCAATTCATCGAATGCATGACGATCTCCTTCCTGGAATTGTTTAATTAATCGTTCGTCCGTTAATTTAAATTCGTCATTCATATCGGTAGATTTGTGTAATAAGGTTTGTAAATTCTGACTCATCAATAATATTTCTTGTTTTAACTCTTTTATCTAAATCGGCTAATAAATTAATACCTCTTTCAATTTCTTCAATAGTATATTTCTCTGAAGATGAGGAAATTTTATTTATAATCTTTCCTCTTAAATTCTTACGGCTCATATCAGTAATTGTTCCATTATTTAACTTAGCAAGAAAAAGTGCCTCAAAAATTGTAAAAAAAGAATTGGTAATATACAAAACACCAAACTGATTGAGTATTGATAGACCTGATGACAAGATTTTATCAATATCTTTATCGCAAATAGCATAATTCAATTCCCAAAGCTGTTTATTCTTTTTCCAGTCATAAAAACTGTCTAACCAATCCTGATTAATATCGTCTATGCTATCAGTAATAATACTCAGTTTAGAAATTTCATTATAGATAGCTGAAAAATTATTCCCAAATATTTCAACCAAATCCTTAGCAATCTTATTATTTATTTTAAAACTAAAGTCATTCGAGAAAATTTTTACCCATCGTATCATTTCACTTTCAAACGGAATACTAATATCAACAACAGTGAAAAATGGTGCAATATCATTAACAAATTGGCTTTTAATAAAATTTTTATTTGATTTGTAGTCAAATCCTAAAAAAGAAGAATCCGTACAGATTATTACGTTTGAACCATCATTCTTGGATATTGTATTTATAAATGTTTCTCTATTTTTCTTACTAACTTTGTTAATATTTTTTATAGTTAGAAATTTTTTAGATTCAAACAAATCTATAGATGTAAGACTATTTAAGATTTTATCTTCCACTCCAGATTTTTCAGAACAATCGAAAGAAATAGATTCCAAAGACTCAAAATGTGTTTTTTTAACCAAATTTTTTATATATAAATAGAGGAAATCATGGTCACCAACTAATAAATAATTAGAATCTGGATGATTCTTAAGATGCTGAATAGACTGTAATGCTTTAATCATTTTCTGTATTTACTTATAATAATTATTGCAACAAAAGCAAGAGCAAAACTAATAAATCTCTCTGTTACAATAGATTGCAAATATGGGTTACTCCCCCAAATAATAGTGGTAATAGATCCAGTAAATAAACCTGCAATAATTCCTTTTCTTGTTACTCCCTTCCACCACAATGAAAGCAGTAATGCTGGACCAAAGGATGATCCAAGACCGCTCCATGCAAAACTAACAATACTAAAGATAGTTTTTCCACTCCATTCGGAATACATCGCCACCAAATAGGCAAATATTCCTAAAAGAACTGTTATAACTCGACTATTTAATAATTTATTAGATTTTTTTAATACATTTACCCCTAAATCTTCACTAATAGCAGATGTTGATACCAATAATTGTGAATCTGCAGTAGACATCATAGCAGCAACAGCACCTGATATGAGCAATCCTGCTAACCATGCAGGTAACAATTCTTTGGCAAGCATAGGCATAACATTCTCTACATCTTTACCTATAAAAAAATCTTCTCCAAAGTATCCCATACCGATTACTCCAATTAAAAAGGCACCAGAGATACCAGGTATAGCCCATAACGCAGCTATTAGTCGCGCTTTTTTTACGTCTTTAACTGATCTAATGGCCATATATCGAATTAAGAGATGTGGTTGACCAAAGTAACCTAATCCCCAGCTTAACCCACCTATAATTACCGAAAATGCAGCTAGCCCACTTAATCCAGATACCAAAGAACTTTTTGCAGAATCTGTGCTCATAATTAAATCTCTTAATGGAGTATCAAAAGACGACAATTCAATCAAACCAACAATTGGTAGAATAACTAAAGTTCCAATCATCAAAATACCCTGTACAAGATCAGTCCAAGCAACTGCTAAAAGTCCTCCCATAATGGTATACAGTATAATAACTAAGGCTCCTAGAGAGATTCCATACAAAGGTTCTATTCCAAAAATAGTATTTAAAATCTTTCCAGAGCCATGAAATTGGGCTGAAACATAAAAAGTAAAGAAGACGGCAATAATTACAGATGAAAATATTTTAATAATACCTGATGTATCATTAAATTTTTTATGTAAGTAATCAGGAATTGTAAATGCTTCATATTGTTCTGTTTCGGCTCTCAATTTTTCTGCTATAAGAAACCAGGAAAGAATAATACCACTGATAATCCCAATAACAGCCCATATTTCACCATATCCAATTGCAATTGCAGCTCCTGGTAAGCCCAACAATAACCAAGCTGATTCACCAGAAGCTCTCTCAGAAAATGCAGTTACCCAAGGACCAAGTCTACGCCCAGCTAAGAAAAAATCTAATTGTGAATTAATAAATTTATTTGATAGAATACCAATTAATATTATTAATAATAAATAGAGTGTAAAAATTATTTCAATCATAAAACTAAACTAATAATTATACAGTATAATCCAAACCAAGCAAAACTGAATCTTTCAAGAAATTTGATTAAAAATGTTAAACTGAGATATCCAAATACAAATGAAGATAGAAATAAAACTAATCCTGATTCAAAAGAAATAGTTTCAAAACCATTAAAAAATAATAGTTTATAAAAAATTGATAGTATAATAACAGGTATCACCATAAAAAAAGCATATTGAATTGCTTTTTTCTTATCTAAACCAAAAAATAATGCAGAACTAATCACCATGCCCGATCTTGATATACCAGGTAGCATAGCAAAAGCTTGGAAAAAACCTAGAAAAAGTGCTGTTTTATAATTCCACTTCCATTCACGAGGACTCTTGAATATTGAAGAGTTATCCATATTAGCCCTTAACCTACTCAGCCCTAACAAAATCAATCCATTAGCCATTAAAAAGGTCTTAACAGAATCATAATTGAAGAATACTTCTAAATCAAAAAATAGTCCGCATAAAATAGCTGGAATAGTAGAAATAGAAAGCATTTTTAGCGTATTTAGATGGAAAAAATCATCAGAATTTTTATTTGAGAAAAATGTCGCTTTATAAAAAAGAATAATGCTAAACAATGTACCAAAGTGCGCAATAATTTCTGCGGAGGCTCCAGCATTCTTAATTTTTAAAAAATCTTCAAATAAAACTAAATGACCAGAACTACTTATAGGAAAAAATTCTGTAACACCTTGAATAAATCCTAAAATTAGATAATTCATTAATTCATTCATTCCAATAAATTCTTCCTTTCATTCTTTTCTCTGTTTTATTTCGCCTATATGAATAGTAAGTAGGAGTATTATAAGTACACTCTTCTACATCCATCACATCATGAATGTTATAAGCACTTAATTTACTCATTGCAATCTTTTGTAAACTTAAAAAAATCTTCCCATCTTTTAATGTTGAAAATCTATCATCAAAAAGGTCTGCAACATCATTCTTTACTTCAAAATTATCCTGCCTTATTGATGGACCAATTAAAACTTTTACACTATCTAATCTAAAACCTTCGTTTATTAGCAATTCAATACTGTTTTCAATAATACCTTCGGCTAAACCTTTCCAACCTGCATGCACAACTCCAAAAAAGTTTTTATTTTTGTCTGCAAAGAAGATCGGCATACAATCTGCAACACTTACTTCTAAAATTAATTGATTATTTGAACTAAATATGCCATCTGAATATTCATATTGTTTAGAAAATTGGTTTAAAAAAATTGATTGATTAGAATGAGTTTGGTTCATTCTTATAACAGAAATATCCTCTAAAGACTGAGCAAAATTAGATAGTGAAAATAAAATATTTAAATTCTTTACATTTATTTTTTCAGAATAATCAATCAACATGTGAATTAGTTGGATTATTGATAATTTCAGTTTTAATTAATCGTCTGTTTGAATATTTAAATAAGTTAATATCTGTATTTACTTTACCCGAACTAAAATCAAACTTTCTGGTGTAAGAATATTTATTCGAATTTTGATTGGACATGTTAAAACTTTTATCATCTTCTATTGTAGAATTAATAAAACGAGATAAATCAAGACCATAATGGAAAGCATTATTTAATTTCGGATTGTAATCAAATTGATTACCAACTCTATAATTAGGTAGAAAACTACTGATAAAATACATTCCAATAATATGCGAGGATATATTCTCTTGATTTATAAAATCTAAGTCTAACCATAGCTCATTACCAAAAAACTGTGTTTCCAAATTTGCAAGAGCAATTTGCGTACCTACATATGTCAATCCTTCACCAGATAACGGCAAAAATACACCATCAATTACATCTAGAATCACTTTCGTTGAATCAATCTCTTCCTCTTGGTTATTAAAATCAAACATATCATAAACATCGTCTGAATCAAAATCAAACATTGCATCAAGAATATCGATATCTATTCCCAAAAATTCTTTGTATTCATCTGCGTGTTGAATCTCCCATGCTACTTCTCTTAATTCTGTAAAAATACCTCTTAAATCTACTGGTTCAGTGTTTTCGTACCACTGAATTGATACTGGCTCTTTATTTAGTCTATTCATTTGCTCTAAAAATGAATCAACTTCTTTGATTCCATCATTTGTTTTAGGGGCAATAATTGCAATTTTCTCTAACTGAAGGTTGTTAATCATATGATTAGCTAAAATTTCATTTTTATAATCAAGAGAAGAATTCAATAAATGAACATTGCTATTGATAGAATGGATATCTTCATCAATTGATCCAGGTGCAAAGATTGGTATTTCAGACTTTGATAAAGCTGTTGCTCCTGATATTAAATTTTTACTATTAGTAGGGCCTATGATTGCATCTACTTTATGAAAAGAATAAAGTTCATTAAATGCCTTAATTGTACTTAATTGACTTCCTCGATTATCATAAATAACATAGGAAGTTTTATTCTTGCTCTTTAATAATTCACTCCCTTTTTGAAGTCCTGAGAGAAAAGCTTGTGCATATTCTGAATTATCTCCACTTAGAGGTAAAACTACTCCAATTTTTGCTATAGAATAATTATCGTATGGCATATTTTTCTTTAGATAGTTGTAAGAAGATTTAAATTCCCTAGATAACATGGAATAATCCACTGAAGAAAATACATTTTTCCAATTTTCTGATTGATTCCTAGCTAATAAAAAAGAATGTGCAAGCTTTAGTATATTTAAATTAGTTAAATCAGTTTCTAATAATTGTAAAGATAAAAAATTTTCTTCGCTAAGATTCATTTTTAACAATTTATTTAATCTTTGATTTATTCTTTTATTAGCCTTTGTGTCAATATTTGATTTCCTTGCACTAAGATAGTGTTCAAATGATTCATCAAATAATCCCATTTCAGAGAAAATATCTCCAAGTTCTAAGCTATATATTGTTTGAAGATTTGCATTTAAGCCATTTCTATTAATTTGTTTCGCAACAAATAAAGATTGATCTATAGCATTAATACCACGCAGTGCTTTCATCTTAAGAATTAAAGAGTGATTCAGATATTCTGAATCTAAAAAATTAGTATTTTCAATTCGTGAAATTGCACTATCGAATCGTCTTGCATTAATATCTTTTATAGCATTCTCTAATTCTAATCTTAGATAGGCAGAATTTCCTTCTTGACTCAATACAATTGAGAAAAATAAAATTATTAATAATCTTTTCACTCTACAGTCACACTATAGGTTATTGTAGGGTGAAAAAAAGTCCCTACTTATTCTTTGAGTTATCAGTTTCATATTGTTTTCAACCTAATAAATACCAATTTAATAAAAAACTGATTAATTGGGACTATAAAGGGTTTCGGTTGGGGTTTGAGTAATCAACTATCTTCGTTAAATCTTAGATAAAAATTATAAATTCCATATAAAAACCAAACGACTACTACTCCCCACCATAAAACAAAAAACCAATCATTTTTTGTTGTTCCATTCCAATCCAACCATTCAAAAACAATACCTTCCATAAATAAATCAAAAGATAACAATACAAAAAATCCAAATATCCATATTAACAAAAAATTAAAGGTTTTCATTATTCTACAGTATCACTCTCGTTTCGGGTAGATTGGTTAAACCCATTCTCATTATTAGTTATTATGTTCAAAGTAATCAATTTGTTTCTTATAAGTTTTCTATTATTACCAAAGTTATAAAAAAAGAATTCAAGTTTGGAGAAAAAAGGGATTAGTATTCTTTGAAATCGATGAGTTCACCATCTTTGTAGGTTTCTTCTTCTTTGAGTTGTCCGTTGTCGTGGTAGGTTTTGAATGGTCCATCCATTTTTCTATCTTTGTAGGTTCCTTCTAATCTGAGTTGTCCGTTGTCGTTGTAGACTTTGAATGGTCCATCTCGTTTATCATCTTTGAAGGTTCTTTCTGATCTGAGTTGTCCGTTGTCGTAGTAGTATTTCCAAAGTCCATCTATTTTATCATCTTTGAAGGTTCCTTCTGATTTGAGTTGTCCGTTGTCGTGGTAGGTTTTGAATGGTCCATCCATTTTTCCATCTTTGTAGGTTCCTTGATACCAGAGTTGTTCGTTTTCGTGGTAGGTTTTGAATGGTCCGTCTTTGATTTTTTTAGTCATAGAAAAATCTACCCGAAACTACTCGACAGTAACACTTTTTGCTAAATTTCTTGGCTGATCTACATCATGTTTGTTGGCTACGGCAATGAAAAACGCAAATAATTGTAAAACAATGGTTGCCAATAAAGAAAAACTATAAGGACTAATAGATGGTAATAAAATTAAATCATCTGATAAATCTTTTAATCTTTTTGATTTAGAATCGGTAATAATAATAATTTTTCCTTTTCTAGCTTTGACCTCTTCAATATTTGATACAATTTTATTATATGTTCTGTCTTTTGGGGCTATAAAAATAACGGGCATATGTTTATCTACTAAAGCAATGGGGCCATGTTTCATTTCTGCAGCTGGATAACCTTCGGCATGGATATAAGATATTTCTTTTAATTTTAAGGCACCTTCCAGCGCAATAGGAAAATTCAATCCTCTTCCTAAATAAAGAAAACTTGAAGCGTTTTTATATTTTAATGCAATTTTTTTAATATATTTCTCCCTACGTAAGACATTCTGTACTTGTTTATTTAAGTCTCTAAAATTGCTGTGGAAAACTTTCAATACAACTTGTAAATTAATCGTCTTCTTAGAAGAAGCTAATTTTAAAGCAAATAAATAAAGAATAACTATTTGTGCCGTAAATGCTTTAGTTGATGCAACCCCTATTTCATGTCCACATCGCGTATATACCCCACAATCTGTAGCTCTCGCTATAGAACTTCCAGGAACATTACAAATTCCAATTGTAATTGCACCAACATCATTCGCTTTATTAACAGCTGCAAGCGTATCTGCTGTTTCTCCTGATTGAGAAATAGCAATTACAACCGTTTTATTATCAAAGATAACATCATTATACCTAAACTCAGATGCATATTCAACGTGAATAGGCACTTTTGCGAATTGTTCAATTACATTTTTTCCAATAAGGCCCGCATGCCAAGATGTACCACACGCAGTAATGTATATTTGATTAGCTTCTTTAATATCATTCCAATACTTTGACAAACCATGTAAAAGAATATCATGATCATTAGTTCTGCCTTTTAATGTATCAGTAATAGAATGATTTTGGTCATGAATTTCCTTATGCATGAAATATTTAAAGCTTCCTTTTTCAAAGTCCTGAATTTTGTGATCGATAATTTTAATTTCTTTTGAAAGACTTAAGTTTGTATCAACAGATTTAATCTCATAATTCTTTCCTTCAAGAATGACCATTTCTTTCTCATCAAGATATATAATTTGTTTGGTATGTTTGATAATTGGAGAAATATCACTAGCTAAGAAAAATTCATGGTCTTTGATTCCCAATACTAGGGGACTTCCGCTTCTAGCAGCAACCATCATATCGGGTTCATCTGAGTTTAAAACAACAATTCCGTATGCACCGTCTACTCGTTGTAAAGATGCACGAACTGATTCTTCAAAATTTAAACCTATTTTATTATAGAAATA
>DTWI01000207.1 GCA_012963075.1 Fidelibacterota bacterium | reverse complement strand
ACTAGTAGACATGCCCTCAAAGCCTCCAGCTTGAAAGAAAAGAATTGGGAGTGCGATGATAAAACAAGTGATCATCAGTATGCCATTTGCAACATCTGTATATGCAACACTTAATAATCCAGCTAAAACAGTATATGCAACAATAAATAGTGCTGCTATTATGGTTGCTTGATTCAAAGTTATTCCACTGTCCAAATTATCATGAAATATAGTATAGATTACTGCACCACCAGCATTGAATTGATAACTAACAATCACTAGGTAAGCAGCAAGGAGTGCAAAAACAGACAGAATCATTGCTATATCACCAAATTTTGAACCAATAATTTCTGGAACTGTTAATTTTCCAGAAGCTCTTGCTTTGCCAGCTATCTTTGTTAGTACTAATACACCTAACATTCCACCTATAGGTAACAAAAAACCAGCTGCACCTATTTCAAAGGTTTTCCCTGCATTCCCAAGAACAGACCCTGTTCCCATCCATGTTGCTGCCATAGTACCAACAAGAATCCAAGTAGATAAAGATCTCCCTGCCACAGAAAAATCTTCTTGATTCTTAATTGAACCTGATTTGCTAAAACCTATTATAAGCAAACCGATTAAATAAATTCCAATGACAACATAATAAATCATTAAAATAATTTAATCATAATACATATATTATTCTTAATTAATGCAATTACACTGAAAAATAATAATAGGATTACTTCTTGGTACAGCTTATGGAATAGCAAGTGCCTTTAATGGATGGTCAGAATTCACATCGAACTTCATATCTCCATTTGGAACAATCTTTTTAAATCTCTTAAAATTAATTGCAGTACCACTAGTAATCTCTTCTCTAATTACAGGGGTTGCTTCACTATCAGACACCAGAAAATTGTCTCGTATTGGATTAAGAACAATTTTGTTATATGTTGCTACTACAGCAGTTGCAGTAAGTATTGGATTAATCTTGGTCAATGTTCTTGAACCTGGATCTGCAATCCCAGATAGTTATCAAGAAACCTTAAGCAATGAATATATAGATAAAGCAGCTAGCAAGAAAAATTTAGCTGATTCTGTTCAAGAAAACAGAGGACCATTACAACCACTAGTAGATATGGTTCCAAGCAATATCTTTTCTGCTGCATCCAATAACAGCAATATGCTTCAAGTAGTATTTATATCAATCATTTTTGGTATTTCATTAATTGGAATTGATCGAAAATTTTCAAAACCTGTTTTGGAATTTCTTAAAGGAGTTAACCAATTAATTATAAAACTAGTAGAGATAATAATGTATTTTGCTCCTTATGGGGTATTCGCATTAATAGCCAAAACTATTAGTTCTGTTTCTGGTGATATATCTCAAATAGGTAGTCTCTTGACTGCTCTATTATTTTATATGGGAGTTGTGATTCTTGGATTATTTATTCACATGGGAATTACTTACATTGCTATCCTTAAGTTTTTTACTAATATAAGCCTCAAACATTTCTTTAAATCTATTGGTCCAGTACAATTGGTAGCATTTTCAACAAGTTCAAGTGGAGCAACTTTGCCAGTAACAATGAAACGTTGTGAAAAAGATCTTGGAGTTTCAAAAGAGATATCATCTTTTGTACTACCATTAGGTGCTACAATTAATATGGATGGAACTGCATTATATCAAGGAGTAGCTGCTGTATTTATTGCTCAAGCCGTTGGAATGGATCTTACACTTGCAGATCAATTTGTCATCGTAGCAACTGCTGTATTAGCATCAATCGGTACTGCTGCTGTTCCTGGAGCGGGCATTATTATGTTAGTTATTATTTTGGAAGCAATTAATGTTCCGAGTGAAGGTATAGCTTTAATATTAGGTGTAGATAGAATTTTAGATATGATCCGTACCACAACAAATGTAACAGGTGATGCTACAATTGCCTGTGCAATGGATTCTTTAGAGAAATAGACCAATCTTCATAGTGATTTCTAATTACTTTTTTTATATCTGATAATTGTAAAGATCTACTTGCAGATACCATAATAGATTCGGGAAAAGAATTTTTTAAATACTTTATTTTACCTTCATTAATAAGGTCAATTTTATTAAATACATACTGATAAGAAATCTTTTCTGCTCCAATTTCGGTTAATACGCTCTGTATTGTATCAATTTCATTGTATAAATCACTTGAATTGGCATCCAAAATTATTAGCAATAAATTAGAATCCACTACCTCTTGTAAAGTAGATTTAAAACTTGCTATTAAATTATTTGGAAGATTCCTAATAAAACCAACTGTATCACTCAATAAAATATATTTTGATTCATTGATAAAAAAACGTCTTACAGTTGTATCTAAAGTAGCAAACAATTGATTCCTGATTAAAACATCGCTTTTAGTTAAAGCTTTCATTAAAGATGATTTGCCAACATTGGTATATCCTACCAAAGAAGTACGGAAAAAAAATTTTCTTTTTTTACTTTGAACTTTTCTTTCAGAATCAATGGCTTTGAGCTTTTTCTTAAGAAGAGATATTCTTTTTCTTAAAATTCTTCTATCTACCTCAATCTGTTTTTCTCCGGCACCTGCTCTTGTACCAAATCCACCCATTTGTCTTTCAAGGTGTGTCCACATTCTTGTCAATCTTGGAAGTTGATATTGTAATCTTGCCAACTCAACCTGAGTTTTAGATTCTTTAGATTTAGCATTGTTATAAAATATTTCCAAGATTACTCCGCTTCTATCTATAAACTTTAAGTTTTTATTTAATTTTTGAAAATTCTTTGTCTGTACAGGAGTTAAATCTTCATCAAATACTACATAATCTATATTTAAAGCCTTTGCTTGCTCTACAATTTGTTTTGCTTTACCAGATCCAACAAAATAAGATGAATTAATATTTTTTAGGTTCTGCTTAATCGTTCCAGAAACATCTAATCCAAGTGTATTTACTAATAAAGAGAGCTCTTCTATGCTGTAATTATAGTTTTTATTACTATTCCAGATTCTTGGAGCCACTAATAAAGCTTTTTTTTTCCTAGAATGCATTCGAAATCATTTTTTGAAATAATATTCTATCAAGAATATCTGATAAAACCGATTTAAAATCTGTATTTGACCAATTTGAATTTATTTTTGTTGTTATAAAAAATATCTTTCCATTTAAAACTTCTTTTTCTAACAATAATGGATCATCTGTAGAAAAAGAAATTT
>DTWI01000206.1 GCA_012963075.1 Fidelibacterota bacterium | reverse complement strand
TGGTAAATACTTTTATCAAGAATTAGCTGATTTGAGCGATATTGATGCAGCTACCGGAAGTTTTGCTGTTGATGTAGGATATTTCAGGAATAATGCTATGAATAATCCAAACCTTACAATGGGTGCTGTGTTAACTAATCTTGGTCCAGGTGTAAGTTTTGGTGATGGGGAAGGAGACCCTCTTCCTACTCGCCTAGGTTTTGGTGTTGGCCTATCAATGCTTGAAGGAGCAGGAAATTTAGCATTTGATTTGAATTATGAAGTTAATGACCAAGCAATGGTAACAAATCTTGGTTTCGAGTATTTTCTCGTAGAAAACTTTGCTTTAAGAGCTGGATTTATGAATGATCCATCAGGTGAGTTAAGTTATACTACTCTAGGTATAGGTGCTCGTTTAGATCCTGTCGGATTTGATGTTAGCTACGTTATGGGCGGAGATCTCGATCCACATTCAAATATGGTGAGATTTTCTCTAAGTGGTTCTTTTTAATTATCTTTTAACACATAATATTTTCTAAAGTGAGACTAGTTCTTATATTAACTGTTTTTTATTTAGTTGGGTGTGGATTGTCCAATCCGTTTAATGATGATATTCCTTACAAACAAAGATTTGATGAAGGTCTTGTATTCTTTCAAGAAGAAAAATATGGTCGTGCTGCCCAACAATTTAATATTATAGTTGAAAGAGCATCCCATACAGACTTGGGAGATGATGCATTATTCTTTCTTGCTGAATCATATTTTTTAGACAATGATTATGATTTAGCTTTAGCTGAATATGAGAAGTTGGTTGCTAGAATGGGTTTTAGTCCTTATATAGAAAAATCACGTTGGAGAATTTGTGAATCTCTTATGGAGCTTTCTCCTAATTATTATCATGATCAAGATTCGAGTAGGAAAGCAATACAAGAAATCCAACAATTCTTAGATGATTACCCTCAATCTGAATATTCTATTGATGCAGATGAATTAATTAAAAAAATAAGATTAAGATTGGCCAGGAAAAATATGGAAACTGGTGAATTATATATTAAGTTAAAAGCATATGATTCTGCGTTAGTCTCATATAGAATAGTTACCACTGACTACTATGATACAGAATATTATAGTCAGGCAAATTTAGAGATTATTCGTTGTTTGGTACTCATGAAAAAAGAAGGTGAAGCAAATACTTTTTTACAAGAACTTATCGATAGTAATGAATTATTTGTGGATGATAATTTTAAAGAGTTAGCATCTAAAATTTTAGATAATGCATCATAATTTTATAAAAGGATAAAATATGAAAACTTGTATCTTCGGTGGTACTTTTGACCCTCCCCATATTGGACATCTTTTGATTGCGCAAACAGTCTTTGAATCTGAAAATTTTGAACGATTGATATTCGTTCCTGCTAATATTTCTCCCACCAAGAAAGACGAGACTAGTTCTTCACCTAAAACAAGGTTAAAGATGCTAGAAATTTCTTTAATCAACAATACCAATTTTGAGATTTCAAATATAGAAATAAAAAGAGAAGGAATTAGTTATACTGTTGATACATTGGAAGAATTTTTAAGTAGTTTAAATTTAGATAAAAAAGATTTATTCTTTCTTATGGGAAGCGATACTTTAAGAAGTTTTCATACTTGGAAAGATCCTGAAAGGATTATGGAATTATGCAATATTATTGTTGCCATTCGGCCTGGTTTTACTCCAAGCGATATTCCGCAGTGGATATTAGATAAAGTACGTTTTGCAAATATCCCAAGGTTTGAAGTGTCTTCTACAAACATAAAAGCAAGATGGAGAGAAGGAAAAACAATTAGATACATGGTTACAAAAGAGGTATGGGAATATATTAATGAAAATAAGTTATACTGATGTCATCTAGTCTATTTTTCTTAGCTGTTGGTTCTGCCGCCTTATTTGTAGGATCGGAGTGGTTGATTAGTTCTGCCAAGGTTATTGCAAGAAAGTTAAGATTTTCAGATTTTGTAATTGGATTAACAGTTGTTGCAATCGGCACATCTTTTCCAGAACTAGTAGTTGGTATTATATCAGTCTTAGGAGGATATTCAGAATTTGTAATGGGTAATGTATTAGGGTCTAATGTTGCAAATATTGGTCTCGCTCTAGGGTTGCCTGTTTTGTTCTATAGCATCAAGTTTCAAGTAGATGATATTAGAGATGTAATAGCGTATAATATACTAGCATGTGTTTATTTATATTTTATTTCTTTAGATAATATGATATCGACTGGAGATTCGTTAGGTCTGCTCCTTATTTTTTCAGTTTTCATGTTTGGAAGAATCTTTAGAGCCAGCATGGATGTTGAACCTAGCAATGGTACCCAAGTTTTTAGGAACATTTTTCCATCACTGGTAAAACTATTAGCCGGTAGTATGTGTCTATATTGGGGTTCTGAACTTTTTATTAATAATGGTGCAGTACCCTTAGTTCGACAATTCGGGTTTTCTGAAAAAGCTATTGGTATGACTGTTGTTGCTATCGGGACATCTCTTCCAGAAATTTTCGTAACTATGATAGCTTTGTCGAAGAAAGAGGTAGGTATATCATTAGGAAATATTATTGGTTCAAATATCCTAAATATTACTTTTGTTTTAGGGGTAGTAGGACTAATCAATCCTATAGTATTTAGTAATATTAGTTTTGAATTATTTTATGGACTGATTTTAGTGTTTTTATTACTGCCTTTATCATTGTTCTTTGGTGGATTAAATAGATCTTCAGGTATTTTTCTTTTATTGTTATATACTATATTCCTTTATTTACAGTTTTCATGATTGATTTTGAAAATATAACCTACAATTATTCTCATCAATCGGGGGTTTATGATATTAATTTAGAAATCCAAGATAACGAATTCTGTTTTCTTGTTGGTCCTACTGGTTCTGGGAAGACTACACTATTAAAATTGCTTTATTTTGATTTATTTCCTCATAAAGGAAAAGTGAATATTTTAAATTATTCTTCAAAAAATATTAAAAAATCTTCTATACACAAAATAAGAAAGAAGATTGGAGTTGTCTTTCAAGATTACAAACTTCTAAAGCAAAGGACTGTATATGAAAATATTGCCTTACCTTTACATATTAATGGAGTTGGTAGGAAGAAAATTAAGCAACTTGCCAGAGAGGCATTGGATTTAACCGAATTATCACATTATTCCAGGAAATTTCCTGATGAATTGTCTGGTGGAGAGCAACAGCGGGTATGTATCGCTCGTGCAATTGTAAAAAATCCTGATATTATACTGGCTGATGAACCAACAGGAAATCTAGATCCTACCACAGGGCATAAGATTTTAAAAATATTTGAACAGATTAATAAAGAGGGAACATGTGTAGTGATGGCAACCCACAATTATAAACTTATTTCTGATAAAGCATATCGAATAATTGAATTAAATGAAGGTAGAATAGTTAGCGGATGATAGATAAAATAGCATTTTTGTTTGTTGAAGGAATTAAGAACTTTACTAGGAATAAGCTCACTAATTTTATATGTATTGTTACAATTTTTATCAATTTTACAATACTAGGTACTTTCTTTGTATTAGGATACAATACAGATAATGTTGTTAATTTTTTCCGGTCTAAATACACTTTTGAGATTTTCTTAAATTCGGAAACGAGTTTAGATCAAGCTGTTACCTTGAAGAATGAACTTTCAAATAATGCGTTGGTAACATCTGTTGATTTTATTGGTAAAAAGGAATCCGCAAAGATATTTTATGACGAATTTGGAGAAGACATTGTGGAGGTGTTAGGATACAATCCTTTGCCAACTTCACTAAAGGTTAATTTAGAAGAGAATGGGTTTGATTCTAATCAAGTCAATACACTAATTGAAGAATACAAATTAAATTCATTGATTGATGAAATAAGTTATCAAGGAAATTATATTGATAATATTGAGAGTAGAATCAATTTATTTATTTTTATTTTCTTAGTCTTAGTGCTCCTAGTTATATTTATTTCAATCCAGACTATAGGAAACACAACAGGTTTATCTTTATCAAATCGAAGGGATTTCATTGAAATTCTTCGATATAATGGTGCTTCAAACTTATTCATAAAAACCCCGTTTTTTATTGAAATTTTTTTACAATCTCTAATAGGTTCGTTGCTTGCATTTTTTCTAGTGAAATATGGATTTGTAGTAATAAATTCCTATCTTGGTGTCAATATAGAAATTGATAATTATTTATGGGCATGGATAATTACTTTGTCACTTATTATAAGTACTTATGCATCCAGTAAATCAATGAAGAGAATACTTGTATGAGCAAAAAAATAAAAAATGGATCAAATGGTGATTTGGATAAGAAAAAGCCATTGAAAAAGAAAAGAATAACTAAAAAAGATTTAGAAAATGTTATTCAAGATTTACAAAATAAAGAATTAAGATTGAGAGCAGAATTCGATAATTTTAGAAAGAGAAAAGAAACAGAAATCTCATCTATTCTAAAGTATGAAGGTAAGAATTTCGTTTTAGACTTTTTATCTATTCTAGATACAATTAATCGTGGTATTGATTCATATAAAGATAAGGATACTAGAAAAGCTCTTTCTCTCATTCGGAAAGATTTCTTAAAGAAAATGGAGGAAAGACAAATAACAGAATTTGGGAAAAAAGGTGATATCTTTGATCCTGATTTACATGAAGCATTAACAACTACAAGTAACAAAAAGAAGAAAGATAATGAAATAGTAGAAGTCTATGAAGTCGGGGTTAAATATAAAGATTTAATTATTAAACATGCTAAAGTAGTGGTAAATAAAAAATGAGAGATTACTACGATATATTAGGGGTTTCAAAAAATTCAAATGAAACAGAAATTAAGCGTGCCTATCGTAAGATTGCTATGAAATATCATCCAGATCGTAATCCCGATAACAAAGAAGCTGAAAAAAAATTTAAAGAAGCAGCTGAAGCATATTCTGTTTTAAGTGATTCATCTAAAAGACAACAATATGACCAATTTGGTCATTCTGCTTTTAATGGTATGGGAGGTGGACAGGCAGGATTTAGTTCAATGAATATGGAAGATATTTTCAGTCAATTCGGTGACATATTTGGTGGAAATAATCCTTTTGAATCTTTCTTTTCTGGTGGTAGAGCTACTTCTAGAGCGAGAACTGGTGGTGATGTTAAAGTAAAAATTAAGGTTACATATGCTGAAATTGTAAATGGTGGTTCTAAAAAAATTAAGTTAAAAAAATTAAAATTAGCGAATGGTGCTACATTTACTAATTGTTCAATGTGTGGAGGATCTGGTCAAGTAACAAGAGTAACAAATTCTTTCCTTGGTCAAATGCGTTCTACATCAATTTGTCCTAAGTGCAAAGGGTATGGTAAAGTTATTGATCATATACCTTCTGGTTCCGATAAAAATGGTATGGTAAAGGTAGAAGAAACAATTAAAATTAATATTCCAGTTGGAGTTGAGAATGGTAATTATATGACGCTAGAATCACAGGGACATGAAGATATTAATAAGACTTCTGGAGATTTGTATGTTTTCTTTGAAGAAGAAGTACATGAATATTTTTCAAGATATGGGGATGATTTGCTTTTACAGGTAAGAATTGGTTTCTCTCAGGCCGTTTTTGGAGATAAAATTGAGGTTCCAACAATCAACGGAAAAGCAAGCCTTAAAATTCCAGCAGGTATTGAACCGGGGCAGATTTTAAGAATTAGAGGAAAAGGGTTTCCAAGATTGAGGAAATCTGGTAGGGGAGATCAGCTTATGAAAATTCAAATTGATATTCCTAAAAAGTTATCTAGTGATGAAAAAAAGATTATAAAAGATTATCATGATATAACTGCAAACAAGGGTATCAATTTCGAAAAGTTCGACGATTAATGCCTTGCTATGAATCTTATTTATTGTAAATTTAGATAACATAAAATGAACAAAACAAAACAAAAATTCTTCAACGATTATCTCGAAATAATTACTTTTTTTATTTTCCTTCTTATGTTGGTTGTTATTTATGTTCCTAGTGTGATATGGAAAGAAGAAGATGCTTATAAAAATGAGAGTAGATTCCGCATGCAGAGCGTTTATAATATCGAAAATTTTTATAATATTTTGGTTGGTGAGTATGAAGAAGATGGACTAAAAGCTCTTCGCCTTGTTAATGCTGTAAGAGATTCTCTAATAGCAGATTCACTTTTTCTTGGTGAGCAATCAATCAAATTGAGTGGAGATGAATTTTTAGTTAATATTCCTAAGGGATTTGCTGTTGAATATGACACCACATTTGGACTTAGAAGAGTCGCAAAGGAAACTGTGGTAGATACAACTATTACAGTATTGATGCTTACTGAAGATGGTATAGAAGATACCATTTATGTCCAAAAAAAGAATTTGAGTAATACACTTTCAGATCCATTGTTTGTGAAAGTTGTTAATGAAAACACATTTGAACGTGTTGAGACAGTTTCTTATTTTAATAAGAGATTTAGAAAAGAAAGAGTCCCAGAATATAATTTTGTCGCTCTTCCTGATTCTTTTCAATTCAATTGCCCATTAACAAATGAGCCTTATATCATTGAGATTAGTCCAAACTCTGTACGAGTCTCTAGCCCAATTCGTTCTTATAGAGATAATAGATATGGATTCTTTTCTTTAAAAACCAGAAGCCATGGATATATCATTGATGGAACCAGAAGTTGGGATAACTAGTTGATTGCTATACTTTATAGTACATAATAATACTCTTGTCGTGTTCAAGAGAAATCTTGAAAAAGATAAACTAATTTTTCAATCAAAAGTAAAATTTCACCATTCCTTATCATCAACTATTTATGATCCGAAACTATTAAGCAATGTTATTGCCCAATCATTGGATGAATTAAATGAAAAAATAATATTGGAAAATCAAGAAGCTTCAATTGTTATTAACGATGAACTTTTATCTCATTCATTGATTATTAATTCAGCAAAAGATGATATAAAATTAGCTGAAAAGATAAAGAATGAACTTCAGATTAAGTGGAAAGATCTATTTAGTAACTATTTTTATATTGCGGAGACTAGGAAATCATCAAAAAAGTTTATTCATGTTGTTGAGATTAATCATTATCTAAAAGAAAAGATTAAGCTCAATTTCAATAATTTTGGTATCGATATTAAAGGACTTATTCCTCTTTCAAGCGTGATACTTTCTCATACAAAAACCACTCAATACGGAGTAGTTAAATCTTTAAAAAACTATCTTATTTTTAACTATTCAAGAAAAGGTTTCTCTTTTTTTAAGGCTAATTATGGTGCAAGAAAAAAGACATTTAATAAGATTATAGGTTTAGATGATTTACAAAAAATTTCAGAGGGAACACTCAAGAAGTCTAACTCAAAGTATCTCTTGTTTTCTGATTTAGATATTGTAAAAACTCTGTCAGAATTAATTGATACATCTTTTCCAACTTTAAACTTTATCAACCCAGTTGGAATTCAAATTATTGATGATATCACATATAAGAGAAAAAAAACTTTTACCAAACAAAAGAAAGAAACCAATTTTTTCAATTATTTTAAAAATATAGTTGCCGCATTCTTAACATTAATTTTGTTAGTGTTTGTTCTTCAATCTATTAACAAAATAGATTTGAAATCATTGAATACTGAAGTTATTTCCGAGATGATTGAAGAGCCTGTTATCACTGACGCGATAGCTACAGAAAATCCTTTTGAATTTTATAATGCTAAATCACATAGTATGATTAATGTATTTGATTTGATTGTTACTGAGTATGGTGATGCAGTTAGTATATTGAACATTGTTGATGGGGTTGTATCTGTAGAAGGAGGAGATGAGAGCCTTTTATCGCTATTAAATGGTGTTGACCCGAACGCAGTGAAACAAATTGATTTGTCAAAGAACAAAGTTGTATATAAAATTGATTCTTATTTGCCTACTGACTTAAGTAAAAATTCTACTTCAATCTCTAATTTCCTTAACTGGATTCTTGATATAGAAGAAATAGAATTTAAGATAATCGATGGAGTACTATTAGACAGAGAAGTAGACAATGTAATTCTAAGGATTGATGGACTAGAGCTTTCTAATGAAATTATTAATCAGATAACTAATTATAATAATTTTATTATGAGAAAGATTTTATTTATCAAAGCTGATAATTCAATTCATTTTTATATTACTGTTCTAGGTTAATGAAAATATTAGCAGGCCAATTTAAGAACCATGCTATTCAGTTAAGCCAGAAGTTTGAATATCGTCCAACAACCTCTATTGCAAGAAAGAGCATGTTTGATACTCTGAAATCTCTAGAAGGTAAACATTTTTTAGATTTATATTCAGGATCAGGCATTATCGGATTTGAAGCTTCAAGCAGAGGAGCTGAATTCGTAACATTTGTTGAATTAGATAAAAAACATATGAATCAAATTATTGCTAATGCAAAAACAATCCCATATGACCACTTTAATTTTTTAGTAAGAGATGCCCATAGATTTTTAAAAAAATCTGTACAATATGATATTATTTTTGCAGATCCACCGTATCACATTTCTAATATTGATAAACTAATAGAATTATGTCTTGATAGGCTAAATCCAGGAGGAGTTTTTGTCTTGGAATGTAGTAAGAAGGAATCTATTGCAGGATATAATAAAATTAGTAAATTTGGGGGCACAAACTTACTTTACTGGCAGGTATGAAAAAAATTATATATCCAGGGACGTTTGATCCGATTCACTATGGTCATGTAGACATAGCAAAAAGAGCTTCTAAATTATTTGATGAAGTACATATTTGCATATCTGACAATCTTGAAAAGAATCCATTGTTTAGCCATGATGAACGTGTCTCAATGATTGAAGAATGCTTGGGCGATATCAGCAATCTTTATATTCATTCTAATCCAAAAAATTTGGTTGTGAATTTCGCAAGAGATTGTGGTGCGGTAGCAATTATTCGAGGGCTTAGACATGTAAGTGATTTTGAATTCGAATTTCAAATGGCAAATGTGAATTATGGAATCAATCCATCGATTTCTACGTTGCTCATGATACCTGATGAGAGATTCCTTCATTTAAATTCGACAATTATCAAAGATCTAGCCAAATATGGTGCAGATTTGAAAAAATTTGTTCCAAAGAATATTGAAAATAAACTAAAAGATAAATTAAAATAATGGCTGAAAAAATCAAATTTACTGATGGAAAGCTAGTTGTTTCTGATAATCCAATCATTCCATTTATAGAGGGAGATGGTATCGGACCTGATGTTTGGAACACTACTAAGAAAGTAATCGATGCAGGAGTTCATAAAGCATACGATTCTTCAAAAAAGATTGA
>DTWI01000205.1 GCA_012963075.1 Fidelibacterota bacterium | reverse complement strand
TTATTGCCCACTATGCCAATTGTAGCCAAACAATCTTCGGGAACCATTCTTACTTCATCGGATGGCATTTTTAATGTTGTGAAACCTTCATCATTTGCCATAATCTGAACATAGGAACCTGCACTTCTAGCCAACTGTGCTCCTTTACCAGGAAATAGCTCCACATTATGTACAAATTGTCCAGATGGTATATTTTTCAACATCATAGCATTACCTGTCTTCAGAGAAGTTTTTTCACCAGAAACAACTATATCACCAACTTTTAATCCATCTGGTTGAACAATATATCTTTTTTCACCATCTAAATAATAAAGCAATGCAATAAACGCACTACGATTTGGATCATATTCAATTGTTGCTACTTTAGCTTCAATATCAAATTTATTTCTCTTGAAATCTATAATCCGATAACTGCGTTTATGCCCTCCACCTCTTCTTCTAGATGTAATTCTACCCTTATTATTTCTTCCACCTGTTTTATTGAGTTTTCTTACCAAAGATTTCTCAGGCTTACTGGTAGTAATCTCAGTAAAATCGGGTCTAGAAGCAAATCTAGAAGCGGGTGTAACTGGTTTTAGTTGTCTTATTGCCATAATTATAATTTTTTATATACTAAATAAATCTATGTTATAACCTTCCATCAATGTTACTAAAGCTCTTTTTTTTAATTTTGTATATCCACTTGTTTTAATTGTTCTTCCACCGCTCTTTACTGTCATTTGTTTTTCTTTACCTTTTTTATTAGTAATAGCTACTTTTAAAACTTTAACTTTAAATTTTTTCTCAACAGCTTTTTTTATCTCTATTTTATTTGCACTTAAAGGTACTTCGAACGCATATTTATTACCTTGGTCCTGTAAAAGAGTCATTTTCTCGGTCACAATTGGACGTATTAGTATCTGAGAAAGATTATTCATTTTATTTATCTCCTCCAAACCTAGATGAAATAACTTCAAGTCCACTTGAATCAATTAAAATAATATCGGAATCGAACAAATCTACGATTGAACAAGAAGATGCCTTGACTACATTTACATATTTAACATTACGTGATGCTAAGAGCAGGTTATTATCTACTTCAGATGTAACAATTGTTAATTTTCTATTAAATAAATCGTTACCATGTAAAAATTGAACCAATTCCTTAGTTTTATTTGTTTTAAGATTAATTGAATCAGTTATCTTTAAAGATTTATTCTTTGTCTTGTCAGAAAGAATGCATTTAAAAGCCAATTTTTTTGTTTTAGCATTAACTTTCTTAAAATAATACTTTGGACTAGGTCCGAAAATAACACCTCCACCTCTCATTAAAGGAGATCTTATCGTTCCAGCTCTAGCATTCCCAGTGCCTTTTTGTTTAAATGGTTTCCTACCTCCGCCAGATACTAAGGATCGATTCTTAGTAGAACTTGTACCTTGCCTTGCATTATTTAACTCAGCCACAACGCATTGGTACACTACTTGATTATTCATTGGAACTTTAAATACTGAGTCGCTCACAGTATAATCTTTTTTATTATTTATTGATTTTATCTTCATTTCTTCAAAATAAATACTATAGCATTATTTGCACCTGCAATAGATCCTTTAACATATAGTAAGTTTCTTTCCTTATCGATATTAACAATTTCAAGATTTTCTG
>DTWI01000204.1 GCA_012963075.1 Fidelibacterota bacterium | reverse complement strand
AATTCTTTAAAAATAATTACCGATAATATTTTGGAGCATTTACATGTTAATTAGTGTAAAGAATATCCATTTTATTGGTATCGGAGGTATCGGAATGAGTGGTATTGCAGAATTATTGCATAATCAAAAATTTAATATTACTGGATCTGATTTAACTCAATCTACCAATGTAGATAGACTTCAAAAACTAAATATTGAAATATCCATAGGACACAAAGCAGAAAATATCAATGGATCTGATATAGTAGTTTACTCTGATGCTATTCCAAAAGACAATTGTGAATTAATAGAGGCGAAGAAACAAAATATTGTTTGTTATTCTAGGGCAAAGATGATTTCACAGCTTGCAAAATTAAAAACTTCTACGGTTGCAATTTCTGGTACACATGGAAAAACAACAACAACCTCAATGATTGGTTCAATATTAAAAGATTCTGAATTGGATCCTACGATTATTGTTGGAGGAGTTGTTAAATCTATAAATACCAATTCAGTATTAGGTGAAGGAGATATTTTTGTAGTTGAAGCCGATGAATACAATAGAAATTTTCTAGAGCTCAATCCTACCATAGCTCTTATCAACAATATTGACTTAGAACATGTAGATTGCTATAAAGATATAGATGATTTAAAAAGAGCTTTTCTTGAATTCACAAGTCCTATTCCGTTTTATGGAGCTGTAAGTATCTGCAAAGATTCTGAAAATGCTGCCTCATTAATTGAGTCAATCGATAAACCAATCTTTACTTATGGAATCAAATCAAAAGATGTTGATTTCAGAGCAGAAGATATTGTACAAGAAAATGGTAAAACTACATTCAACCTCGTCAAAAAGAATAAAAAATATCCTATGGCTATAAATCTTCCTGGTCAATATAATGTATTGAATGCTTTAGGAGCTATTTCAATAGCTACCATAATGAATATTCCGATAGATAAAATTACTACAAGTCTAAATAGTTTTGATGGAGTAAAAAGAAGATTTGATATTAAAACCCAAAGTGAAGAATTGACAATTATTGATGATTATGGACACCATCCAGTAGAAGTAGAGAGTGTTATAAAAGCAATAAAAGATAATTGGGACAGAAGATTAGTAGTAGCTTTTCAACCTCATCTTTATTCAAGAACAGCGCAATTTTTCAAAGAATTTGCACAATCTCTTTTGTTAGCTGATTCTGTGCTAGTAACTGAAATTTTTGCATCTAGAGAATCAATGAATGAATCTATTAATTCTGAAAAGATTGTAGAGGAAATGAAAAATTTAGGACACGAATCGGTCTCTGATACAACATTAGAAAATCTGATTAATGATATAGAATCAAATTACAAAAAAGGAGACATAATTCTGATGATTGGAGCAGGCAATATATGGCGATATTGTGATCTACTTAAGGATAGGCTGATATGATGCAACAATTGAAAGAATATATTATAAATGATACAAATTCAACGGTTTTAGTTGATGAATTGATGAAAAAACATACAACATATGGTATTGGTGGTCCTGCGGAGGTGTTTGTTTTGCCATCCAATAAAGAAGATTTGATTAAAGTGTTTGAAATAAGTAAAAGAGCTAATCAAAAAATTAATGTTATTGGTTCAGGTTCCAACTTATTGGTTAGTGATAATGGCATTAAAGGTGTGGTGATCTGTATTAAAGATTGTCTAAAAGATTTAAAAGTAAACAATAATAAGATTTATGCAGAATGTGGAGTAATGTTGGGAAAATTAGTAAGAGAATCCGTTAAAAATAATCTAAAAGGTTTAGAAAACCTTGTTGGAGTTCCAGGGACTCTTGGAGGGGCACTGATTATGAATGCTGGTGCATGGGGAGGCGAAGTTTCAAATTGCTTGGAGAGCGTAGAATTGCTTTATCCTGATAACCAGCTCGTAACTTTATTAAAATCTGAGATTGATTTTGGTTATAGAACCTCTTCGTTTAAAAATGGAAGTATACTTTTATCAGCAATATTTGATCTTACTTTATCGGATGAAAATTTAATAAAGAACCAGTCTCAAATAGCTCAATCTGGAAGAAAAGATACACAACCATTGAACTATCGTTCTGCTGGTAGTGTATTTAAAAATCCTTCAAAAGATAATCCTGCTGGAATGTTAATTGATAAAGCAGGATTAAAAGGTTTAACTATTGGACAAGCACAAATTTCTGAAAAACATGCAAATTTTTTCGTGAATGTAGGAGATGCAAAGGCAGAAGAGATGTTGGCTTTAATAAAAAAAGCAAAATCTACGGTTAAAGATAAATTTGATATAGAAATGAATTTAGAAGTAAAACTAATGGGTTTTGAAAAGAGAGAAATTGAATCATTATGAATATTGACAAAATAAAAAAGTTTCTTATATCTTGTTCACGCTATATAGAAATTCCTTTCTTTTTGTTAAGAATGGCAATAATAATTTTCTTAGCTATTAAATGGGCGGCATTTAATGATATGTTTATCATTAAAAATGTTGAGATTGATGGTATAAATTATT
>DTWI01000203.1 GCA_012963075.1 Fidelibacterota bacterium | reverse complement strand
ATCTGGAGAAAACTGAGGAAAATCATCCCAATGGCCATCACCTGTCAAGTTTCTTTGATTGCTCCCATCAGAATTCATAATAAAGATATTGTTTCTTCCATTTATATGTGCTGTATATAATATATTTGAATTAGCAGGAGAAAACTGAGGGTTAAAATCGCTCACACTATTATTCGTTAATCTAGTTTGATTTCTGCCATCTATGTCCATTACATAGATTTCATCATTGCCATCTCTCGCTGAATTAAATATTATCTTAGAACCATCCGATGAAAATCCGTGAGGAAAGTCTCCTTTAATGTGATTTGTCAACCTAGTTTGGTTACTACCGTCCGAATTCATAATATAGATTTCATAATTACCATCCCTTTTCGAGCGAAACACTATTTTATTTTGGTTACTTTCGAAATTAGTTTGGCTAGGTGATTGAAATGATTCGCTTTTTCCCCTAGTTGTTTTTTTCTTTTTTCCTGAACAAGAAATCAGAATTAGTATACTCAAAAACGGAATTAAAATTGATTTAGACAATTATTTTCTTGTTTTAAATAAATATATCATAACCGTATGTTAATCTGATTTAAAATACTTTTTGTACCACGTAATACTGCGATTAATTACATCAACCATGTGTTGAGTTTCTCTGATGCCATGACCTTCCCGCGGATAGCGCACTAAAATCGTTTCAACACCAACATCTTTAAGGGCAATATAATATTGTTCTGCTTCAGCTATAGGCACATCATTATCATTTTCTCCATGTATAAACATCGTGGGCGTATTAACATTAGCGACATGTTTTAAGGGCGATCGTTCCCATAATAAGTCCATTAAGTTGTCCTGATGTGGATAAGCACCAAATTCAACTGCCAAATAATCATGGTAATAGGCCATGTAATTAAAACTAATCAAATTAGAAATACCTGCACGTGAAATAGCCGCGCTATATCGGTTTGTTTGGGTAATTAGCCAGTTGGTAAGTTGCCCACCATAGCTACCACCTTCAACACCAACTTTATTGCCATCAATCCAATGATTACGTCGTATAGCTGCTTCCGTACCATACAATACATCTTTAGCTTCACCACCATTTTGATCTCGAAAAATGGCATCTGTGAATTTCTGACCATATCCTGTAGAACCACGGTAATTTACCATTAATGTTGCCCATCCTTGATTCGCATATACCTGGGCTTTATGATACAAAGTAGGCCCTTGTTGGCCATGAGGGCCACCTTTGATCATCACAATTAACGGATGCGTTGATCCCACTCTTTTACTTATTGGATGGGTTAAAAACGCTTCAACCTGTACTCCATCAAAACTTAGGAATGTAAATGAATCTACATTAGCAATCTTTTTTTCCTTTAAAAGTCCAATATTAAGATCCGTAAGCTGAGTTGTAGTTCGCCCTCTTTTTAAATAAACTTGTGCCATATCCTTTGGACTATGAAATATATATGTAATAAAATTATTCTGACTCGTATCCCAAGCTCTTACTCGACCTGGGCCATCAATGATCAATTCCGGTTTTTGTATATTTGAAAGTAAAATTCTGTATAATTTAATACTTCCGCGTTCCTGAACAGTAAAATAAATACTCCTTCCATCAGACGACCAACCTGGTGACTTTTGGCGATTATCGATATATTTTCCTAGCTCTTGACTACTAGTGCCATCCTTATTAATCAACCAAACATGGGTATCCTCCATTGTTGTTTCGGAAGATGTAAGACCCCGTTTGGTACCCAGATATAAAATAGTTTTACCATCGGGAGACCATTTGGGTTGATATTCAGCGTATTCCGTTTGGGTAATTTGGCGGATAGTGCCATCTAAAACATTTACGGAAAATATATCATAATTAAAAAACCGATCTGGATCTTTTTCATGATTTGATATAAACAAAATTTCATCGCCGATTGGCGACCAATCAATGGAATGTTCGTAATACACTCCATCTGTCAATTGAGAAACTTTTTTTGTTTTAATATCAACAACAAAAATATGCGTCCGACGGTTATCATTAAACCTTGTCAACCCTTCAGATGCTGTTGGTTTATAAAGATAACGCGTAATAACAATAGGATCTCCATTTGCATCGTCTGTTTCGGGACCAGGCGTGGAAGAAACAAATGCTATTTGTTTACTATCAGGGGACCAGGTTAAACGTCCCTGCGAAGAGGGTAATGGATGATTAGTTCCATTTACTTCAGCTAAAAATATTGTGGAATTACCCTCTTTTTCAGCAATCATCACACCGTATTTGTTATTTTTGCGACCAAAAAATGAAATCCATTTACCATCTGGGGACCAGTGCGGCGAACTCCCCTTGCCTTCATTTGCTCCAAAAGGGACTGATTCACCAGACTTTGTATCCATAATCCATATTCTTGAAGAAGCCCCTTTCGTATTTTGATTTCTCGATGTTACAGTATATAAAATATGATTCCCATCTGGCGAAATATCGATATTGCCCACAGATTTTAATTTATAGAGATCGCTAGTATTCAACCCATTTGATTGAGCACAAACTATTTGCGTTAAGATTACAAGCAAATATAGTATTAATGGTTTCATATCTTATTCTACCAGCTTATGCAATTTTTACGTCTACAAATTGCATAAATTGAGGAGAAAAATATAAACTTTTAATAATGTGGACAACGCAACTCATGGATTTTTATCTATCTTCCTAAGAAAATCACGTACGGTGTTAGCATATTCCTCGGGCTCATCTAGCATTGTCATATGGGCACTATTTTCAAAAATAACCAATCTAGAATTCGCAACTAAACTCTGATAATACTCAACGGACTTTGGGGTAGCCTCATCATATCTACCTGCGGTGAAAAGGACCGGAAGATTGAGTTTTGGTAGCACATCTGCTCGCTCATAATTCTTTAAAGAACCCGTCGATGTGAACTCACTCGGCCCCCACATTTGACCATAAATATCCGGGTTAAAATTGACAAAAGTACTGTCCATCTCGGCAGGCCAGGGGTCAGATCGGCAGAGGTATAACTTGTAGTACTCCATCACCGCCTCTTGATACTCCAAAGTTTCAGTCGTCCCCTCACTTTCATGAAGGTCGATGATTTTCTGTACGGATTCAGGAAGTGTTGTAAGTAAAACCTTAGCATCATCAGACCAACGTTGAACACTTAATGCCGGACTTGCCAAAATTAAACTTTTAACGCCTTTAGGTTCCGTAAGCATATAGTCTACTGCCAGCATAGTTCCCCAAGAATGTCCAAGGATGTGAACTTCTTCTAGACCCAGTTCCTTACGGAGTTGCGCCAATTCTTCTACGAAACGGTCTATATGCCACAGTGAGGAGTCATCAGGCCTATCTGATCGACCAGCACCCAACTGATCATAGAAAATCACAGGACGGTCATCTGAAAGTTGTGATAGGGAATTTAGGTAATAACTTGGCATCCCAGGTCCGCCATGTAGCAGAAGAAGCGGTGTTACGCTACCTGATCCAACGATCCGATACCATACTCTACCTCCTTCAACTTCTACGTATCCTTCGCCTGATTTGAGGCCCGTTTCAATACAAGATGGAAAAATTACAATTAATAGTAAAAAAATGAATGATCGTAGAACTCTAGATTTTCTTCTCGATTTACTAATTAATGTTATTCTACCCATATAAGTTGAAGACACCTCTATAAATATAAGCCAATTTTAATAGAGACTAATTAAGACTAATTATCTTGTTAAAAAAATAAAAAGTCTTATGATT
>DTWI01000202.1 GCA_012963075.1 Fidelibacterota bacterium | reverse complement strand
GAAAGTATCATTATCTCCATTTGTAAAAAGAATAGCATTTGGTTTACATGTTTGCAACATATTGTATGCCATATCCCATGCGATATAATTACCAGTACGATCGTGTTCATGATAATTTGCTAACAACATTCTTATTGGAATAAATGCTAAAAACATTGTAATCATAAAATATGAAGCAGGTAATTTGAAAGATTTTTCAAGGAATGTATGATTTATTTTACGAATGAACCCAAAAATTCCAATAGCAATCCAAATAGAAAATGTCATGAAACTTCCAACATAAGAATAATCTCTTTCTCTAGGTTGTGGATTATCTTGATTAAGATAGAACACAATAGCAATTCCTGTCATAATAAATAACACTAAAAGCGAGAATGCATCATATTTATTCTTACGAAAGTGAAAATACAACCCATATAAACCAATCATTAAAGCAAGTGGAAGACCAAATTGCCTCCAATCAACTCCATCTTGTTTTTTACTTGCCCCCAAAGGAGATACAAATGAATCATCTGTAGAACCTTTTCCAGCAAATTGCCATAAGAAATACCTCAAATACATCTTATTGATCTGATAACTCCATAAAAAAGTCATTTGTTCAGAGAGTTTATAGGTTGCATAGTCATAATTTTGTTTATTAGAAAATTCCAAATTTTTATACTCTGGCTTTCCAATAACTGTTATTTTGGATGGAAGGTTGTCAAATTTTCTAGGGAAAAAAGAAATATTACCATATTGATCTCTATTTAGGTATGAAATTGCCTCTTCTATTGTTTCTGGATTGTTTTCATCAATAACAGGATTTTGACCAGAACGAATAAAAATAGTAAAATATGTAGAGTAACCAATTATTATTAATAAGATTGATGTAGAAATTATTGCTAATAAAGTTTTTTCATTTTTGATACTTATATATGCACCATAAACCAAACCACATATTAAAACAAGTAAGGCATAAAATCCCATTTGCAGAACTAATTGAGGCAACCCTTTAATAATACCATTTTGTATAAGAAGAAAAACAAAAAATGCTAACAATGTTGTTATGAAAAAAGTTTTCATAGAAAACTTATTGATAGAAAAATATATAATTAATGCAATAAATGGTATAGTAAGCAAATTAAGCAAATGAATTCCAATTGCTAAACCCATAAGATAGACAATTATTATTAAATAAATAATATGATCACTTTTCTGTCTATTCTTTGACCACAACATGGTTAAATACACCACTAATGCAGTCATAAATCCACTAAGAGCATATACTTCAGCTTCTACAGCATTAAACCAATGGCTATGAGTAAATGCAAATGTTAATGAAGCAATAAATGAAGATCCAAATTTAAGAATAGAATTATCCGTAGTATAATTATTAAGGCGTTCTATAAATTGATTACAGATTAAAAACAACAAAGAAATAGTTGCAGCACTAATAATTGGTGAAAAAATATTAATTCGAAATGCAATATCACTACTAATTGGAAAAAGACTAAAAAGTTTTCCGATTAATAGAAATAATGGACTCCCAGGAGGATGGGGAATTCCAAGGATATATGATGTTGCAATAAATTCTCCAGTATCCCAAAATGATACTGTTGGAGCCATAGTAGAAAAATAAACAAAGAATGTTAGAAAAAATAAAACAACAGCTAAAGTATATTCAACATTATTTTTTATCTTTTGTATCATCACTACTGTGTTCTTCTTTTTTCTTTTCTTCCACAAAATTCATTTTTAATTCTGATAGAATTTTATCAATATATTGTTTCTCATTCCCATCTAAGCTTGCTTCCATTCTACTATTAATCATTTCAAGCATATCAATTTGAAGTGAAGCACTTCTTAAATCAACTTCTGTTGTATCGGTAACAGGATTTTTCATTTTCCCAAGTGCAATCCAAACTCCATAAACAGATTGAGAAATTAACATATCAAAAAGTTGTTTTTCAGTATATGATTCATCAGTCATTTTTTCTCCATTAATTAACAGTTGTTTTTAAGAAAAGTTTTAAATACTCCGAGTTAAATCTTTCTTTGATTAATTTATTAACAGGTTTACTTAAATTTGCATCATTATCTATCATATCAAAAGCTTTCATTCTTGCAAATCTAATTATCTTGCCATCGGTAGCAAGATTAGCAATTCTAAATTTAATAAATCCACTTTGTTTTTCACCAAAAAATTCACCAGGGCCTCTTAATTTCAAATCTTCATCCGCAATTTCAAATCCATTTCTTGTTTGAGTAAGAATTGATAATCTTTGTTTCGTATTTTCTGCACCGCTATCACTACACAAGATACAATAACTTGTTAACAATCCTCGCCCAACTCTTCCACGCAATTGATGAATTTGACTCAACCCAAATCGTTCACAATTGTTAATTAATATAACAGAAGCATTGGGATTATCAATTCCAACTTCAATTACTGTTGTAGATATTAATACTTGAATTTTATTGTCCATAAATTTTGTCATTATTGCATTTTTTTCATCTGTATCTAATTTTCCATGTATCAATCCAACTATATAATCTCGAAAAACAGAATCTTTTAAATCAAGATATGACTGATTTGCAGCTTCTAAATCTTGCTTTTCAGTTTCCTCAATTAGAGGATAAACAATAATCGATTGTTCATTATTTTTAGCTTTTTCTATGATAAAATCATAGGCAGTATTGAGATTATTTTTTTGAATTTGTGATGTAAATATATCTGGTCTATTCTTAGGTAGTTCATCAATAATAGATAAATCCATATCGCCATTATATGTAATAGCTAATGTTCTAGGAATCGGAGTGGCTGTCATTGCTAAAAGATTTGGAACTTTACATTTTTCCAAGAGACGTTTTCTTTGATTAACTCCAAATCGATGTTGTTCATCGATAATAACAAAACCAAGATTTTTAAATGATACATCTTTTTGAAATAATGCATGAGTTCCAATTACAATCATTGCATCACCATCATTGATTTTTTTTAATACCTTTTTTTTGTCGTTGGTTTTTAAACTACCAACTAAAAGTTCAGATTCTATTCCAATCTTTTCAAAATTATCTCTAAAATTTTTATATAATTGTCTTGCTAAAATATCAGTTGGGGCCATAATTGCAACCTGATAATCATTATCAACCACAACAGAAGATGCAAGTATTGAGACAACAGTTTTTCCACATCCAACATCTCCTTGTAACATTCTATTCATAGGTTTTTCCAACAAGAAATCTTCGATAATTTCTCTTAATACACTTTTTTGACTATCAGTAAGATTAAAACTAAGGTTTTTGAGAATTATATTATATTTTTGTGTTTTGAATTCAATAATATCAAATATTTTTTCGTTGATTTTCTTTTTTCTCAAGGCTAATAATAGTTGAAGGAAAAAGTGTTCATCAAATTTCAATCGATGAATCGCTTCTTTTGACTCATTAACATCTTGTGTAAAATGCACATTTCTAATAGCCTTATCAAGGCTACATATTTCGAATGATTCCAATTGTTTTTTACTAAAATGATCATTTATATTATCAATTGATTCTAGTGCTTGATAAATAATTTTTCTCATATTTCTATTAGTCAATCCTGCATTTTTTAAATCTTCAGTTAAAGGATATACCGGAATCACAAATCCTGTACTTAATGCAACTTCATTCTCATTGAGCTTATCATATTCAGGGTGTACAATTTGAAAACGTCCCCGATAATCAACTACTTTACCGTGAATAGTGATGACTTCACCTTCCTGCAATGACTCCTTGATATAATCAACTCCCCTAAACCACATTAGATTGATTGATCCAGTAGAATCATAAAGTGTAGCAGTTAAAAATGTGCCACGTTTCATTTTTCTAAGATTTAAAGATTTAATTTTGCCAATTAGGTTTACTTCTAAATCAATTGCAATAGAATCAATGGTCTGGATAGATGTCCTATCTAAATATTTTCTAGGGAAGTAATAAAGTAGATCTTTTAGAGTTATAATCCCAACAGCTTCAAAAGCTTCGGATCGTCTTGGACCTACTCCTTTTAAATATTGAACAGGTGTTTCTAATGAATTAGAAGATTTATTGAGTTCCATTAATAAACATTATTTCCATTCTTTTTTATAAGTATAAGTAATTAATTGAGAACTACCAGATTCTACTTCTAATGGAAAATATATTGTTGACGCATCATCTTTAATATACATAGTTGAAGATTCTTTCACTACCCAGTCTCCAAAAATTTTTTCAATAACTTTGACTTTTATAGATACAGTAGATGTATTAATAACTTGAATTGATATAGTAGATTCTTCTACTTTATTTTGGCGATCATAGTTTAGGATTCTTCGTTTGCCAATAATACCAGAAGCTTTACCAGCATTAAATGATGCAGTTCCTTCTCTATATAATTGACTTAAGTTGTTTTTAGCTAAAAAACCAAGGGAACCATCAGTATTTCTCTCATATAAATAAACTATTCCTGATGGGAGTGGAAGATCTAAATTATTTTCTTGAGAGTTACTAAAAGAAATCTGAATATCAAGAGGGTCGTCTCTTTGATCTCGCTCAGAATTATTGAATATATAAATCTTCTCATATGAAATAGCTCTTTTAGGTATTAAAGGAAATTGGATTGTTTCCAAAGATTTTAAGTTTAAATCATTTCCTAAATTGAAAATATAGAAATCTCCTAATTTTGTATTGTTCTGACTCATTGGAGCACCTACCGCTCTGCTGCTTAAAAAATCTCTACTAACTCCCACCTGGTTTAAAACTCCCTCAACAACATTAATATTTAAACCTAACAAATTAATATTAGAATGATTTACTATTTCAGCATCTACGCTTAATATTGCGTTAGTATTGTCTGTGTTTAACTCTAGCTTATAGATTGGTTTCCAACTAAAACCGGAACTCAGATATGTCAATTCAGCATTTACACTTTTTTCTTCATTAGAAAAAATTTCCCAAAAAATCTCAGGAGTAAATTTATTTGAGACATTATTCAATTTTAAATTTAAGTATTCAATACTCGATCTTTGAAACACCATTAAGCCTTTATTAGTATTAATGGAAACACTGGAACCATTCACATCAAGAAGAGTTCCTTGAATTACTGAATTACCTGTTGGTTTCACTTCTACTTGTGAACCAATATTATTTTTTAAATACACATCACTCGAGTTAAAATTCCGATTCATTGTTTGAGATAAAATTTGTACCCCTTCTAAATCAAGATTTGGTGAATCAAATACAATATTAGGGGATAAATTAGTAAATCCTACTACGTTTCTACCGCTTTTTAAATTCCAAGTAATAGGTTCTTTTAAGGTTGCAAAACCATCTTTATAAATGGTGATGGTCCTATTATTTTGAAAATCACTAGCATTCTGAGAAAGCACAATACCAGTAAACAATAGTAATATTAACAACTTTTTCATTTTAACATCGCAATATTGTCAATTATTTTATCTCTTTCAACAATAAAATCATTCAATTTGCTTTTTTCATTATTCACAATATTTTCAGGAGCTTTATCAATAAATGATTTATTCTTTAATTTCTTCTCAATAGCATTAATGAAATCTTTCACTTCATTAAGTCGTTTAGTAAGTCTTTTAATTTCAGAATCAGTATCTACCAAATCTCCGAGTGGAACATAAGCAACACATTTTTTACAAATTCCCACAGCAGATTTCTTTGGTTTTTTAATATTTAAATCTATTTCTAGATTGTCAATTTTCGAGAGTGAAGTAATGGTATCTTTTAAATCTTCAAACAATTTTTTATCATTTGCATTATTCACAGAAATAAGGACATCAATCTTTTTGGAAGGAAGTATATTTAATTCTGATCGTATGGTTCTAACTGATGTAACTATTTCTTTTAACGTTGACATCGTTTCTGAATCGTCAACAATACTCTCTTCACTTAATTTTGGCCATGCACTGATAATAATATCATCATCTGATTCACTTTTTAGATAACTCCAAATTTCTTCAGTAATAAATGGTGAGACTGGATGTAATAATAATAAAATCTTTTTTAGCACATCTCTTGATAAAATATAAGTATTGTTTCTTATAGTCTGATCATCACTTTGGAAATTGATTTTGGCAAGTTCAATATACCAATCACAAAATTCACTCCATGTAAATTCATAAATTACTTTAATTGCTTCATTGAATTGGTATGAATCATAGTAAGCATTAACTTTTTTAATTGTTTTGTCTAATTCATTTAAAATCCATTCATCGTGGAAAGCTAATTTATCCTTATTAATCGAATCATTAAAATTTTCATCATGATTTAACATAATAAATCGACTCGCATTCCAGATTTTACTCATAAAATTTCGACCTATTTCAAGCCCGCTTTCAGAAAAATAAACATCTGATCCTTGTGGAGACATAAGCATTACTGAAAATCGAGTTGCATCAGTTCCATACTTATCAAATAGTTCAATTGGATCAGGAGAATTCCCAAGAGATTTACTAAACTTTCTTCCTTGTTCATCTCTTAAGATGCTTGTGAAGTATACATCTTTAAATGGTGCTTGTCCCATGAATTCGAAACCAGACATAATCATTCTTGCAACCCAAAAGAATATAATATCTGGTCCTGTTACCAAAACACTGGTTGGATAGTAATGTGTTTTTTCTTCTTCTGGCCAATTATGGACGGCAAATGGCCATAACCAAGAACTAAACCATGTATCTAATACATCAGTATCTTGTTCCCAATTCTCGATATCTTTTGGTGGAGTAGTGGAAATAAACCAATTTTCTTTTTTATTATGATCAGAATCCTTTTTATACCATACTGGGATACGATGTCCCCAATAAAGTTGACGACTAATACACCAATCCTGGATATTATCCATCCAATGATCATAAGTTTTTACCCAATGATTTGGATAAAAATTAATTTCTCCTTTTTTAACAGATTGAATAGCAGGTTTAGCAAGTTCTTTCATTTTTAAAAACCATTGATCTGAAAGATAATATTCGATAGGAACGTCTCCTCTTTCTGAAAAACCTACTTTGTGTATATAATCTTCTTCTTTTAAGAGACAATTATCTTTCTTTAAATCATCAATAACTTTTTTTCGAGCATCTTCCCTTGTTAAACCAACGTATTCTTTTGGAGCATTTGAATTAATAGAACCGTCGGGATTCATTATATTTACCATATCTAGAGAATGTTCTAAACCAACATTGTAATCATTTGGATCATGAGCAGGAGTAATTTTGACACAACCAGTTCCAAATTCTGGATCAACCATTTTATCTGCAATAATTGGAATTTTTCTTCCTACAATTGGTAAAATTGCATTGCTACCAATTAAATCTTTAAAACGTTTATCAGATGGATTCACAGCTACTGCTACATCTCCAAGCATTGTTTCTGGTCTGGTCGTTGCAATCTCAATAAATGAATCAGAAT
>DTWI01000201.1 GCA_012963075.1 Fidelibacterota bacterium | reverse complement strand
TTCAGCTTCTTCAGCTGAGTCTTCTTCAGGTGCCGATTCTTCGGCTGGAGCTTCTTCTGTTGGTTCTTCAGATGGAGCTTCTTCTTGAGTTTCTTCAGCTGGAGTTTCCTCTACTGGTTGTTCCTCTTTTAATTCTTCTTCTGCTGGAGCTTCTTCTGTAACCTGCTCCCCAAATGATAATACATTAGAAGATTCTTCTTCTTCACGTTTTAAAGCTTGATCAATATTCTCATTTTCTTCCATACGAATCATTCTAGACAAAAATTTGATATGTCCTGTTTTTTCAGAAGGAAGAGTTTGGATATATTTAACAAATTTAAAATTCTTTTTCTCTTTTCCTAATTTGCTAATAAATGTTTGTTTTTTAGCCATAATTAATCTTCAGTTTTTTCTTTTCTCTTTTCTTGTATTTCAACCATACCCGCACCAATTGCAACACCTAAACATATACCTAATCCTACATTATCTATACCTACACCAAATACAACACCTACAGCAATACTAATTCCCATCAAATTCTCCGGGCACATCCAATATGGTGAATTCAATATTTTTTTCTTCATTACTAATCTTCCTTTATGTCTAGGTGCCGAACTTAATGTACTTCGTTAAAAACTCAAATGATTAATTATCATTTATCTTAGATTTCGCAAGATCTCTCATATCTACAACAGAATCATGTTCATCGACAATTTCTTTCCCCAATAATGTTTCAACTGCGTCTTCTAAGGTAATTAAACCAGTAAGAGTATCAAAATCGTCCTTGACGAGAGATAAATGATCTCTGTTTTCAATAAATAATTCTAAAACTTTATCAATGGAATCATTCTCATTGACCCAAGGAATTTCCTTAATAATCTCTGACATTCTAGTGCTAAATTGATCTTCTGCTTTACGGTTAATGATATTATAACGGTTCACCATACCAATCATATTGTCCAAATTTGTATCAAAAACGGGTATTCTGGTAAAACCTAGGGTTTCGTGTTCCTCTAGGACCTGTCCAACCGTCATATCTTTGTTAAGGGCAAATATAACGTTTCTCGGGGTCATTACGTCGCTAACTTTAATATCTTTTAGACGGAGAGTATTTTCAATTAAATCTGTTTCTTGTTCTTCTAAAATACCTTCATCTTCACCCATCTCTGCCATTGCAATAACTTCTTCCCTTGTAACAGAAGCAGAAGCAGAGCCGAAATTAGAGATAAACTCAGCTAATAAAACAAATGGATAGGTTCCCCAAATTAAGAATTGAATCAATCGTACTGCAGAACCAACTAACCCTCTCCAATAAGTACTCCCTAATGTCTTAGGAATAATTTCAGAAAAAACTAGAATCAAAAGAGTTAATATCCCTGACGCTATTGCAACATAAGCTTCTCCGTAAATCTTCAATACTTGTGCACCAACACCTGCTGCTCCTATTGTATGAGCAAAAGTATTTAAGGTTAAAATGGCTGCTAATGGTCTGTTGATATTTTCTTTAAACCCATCAAGAATAAGTCCACTTTTCTCGTTTTCTCTCTTCAAGATTGACGAGTAAGAACTTGGAGTAGAAAGCAATACCGCCTCTAATAAAGAACAAATAAATGAAAGAAATAATGCTAAACAAAAATAAGTAATTAATAACGTCATGTCGAGGAAACGCTACTTTTTTTTGCTGGGAGATATAACAATATAAAGTGTATAATCATCAAGAATTCAAAAAGAAGAATATACCAAGGCCATTCTCTTGTTAATATCAGAGGATTATTTGCAATCGGAGCTTCGGCCAAATACATATAATTTCCCCCAACAAGCCAGTTTATTGTCCCTATAAATAATAAAACAGGTTGGGTATAAAGAGCAATTCTCCATAAAGCACCTTTTGTTAGACTTCTCCCCATAAACACCATAAGCCATACAGGAACAAGAAAAATCATTGAATGCCCAACATAGTAATCAAATACTTGGAAATTACTCGGATCTCCTCCTGTAAACTCTGGACTGATAATAGAATGAATAAAACCACAAATTCCCCAGAAATATAGAAATTCAAACAAAGTTTGATTACGATAAAAAATAACAATTCCTGCTAGAATACCAGAAAGACCACACATCTCGAGCGGTAAATCAGAAGCTAGAACAAATTTTCCGTTGAAAACGTTCGGAATCAACCATGGAGTAAATGCCAGCACCAATTGATATATTCCCATTGAATATGTTAGATAAAGACGAGTTTTCTTATCCATATATCTCCCCATAATCAATATTATAGAGATAAAAAGGATAGAAAAAATGAGTCCATTCCACCAAAAAGATCCAAAAATTTCAGGAGTCCAGTGTGGTATATATGTATCGCTCAATTTATCTTTCTATTAAGTTGCAAAAATCTGTTTATCATCTTTAAAGGATTTAAATTCTAAAACATTTCCACAGGAATCAAGGAAAAACATTGTTGCTTGTTCTCCAGGCTCCCCTTTAAAACGAATTTTTGGCTCTATAATAAACTCCATATCATGACTTATAAGACGGTCACGTAATTCATGCCATTGATTCCATGTCAGAATAACTCCAAAATGACTCGCAGGAACGTTGTCTCCGTCTACTTTATTTGTCTCAATACCTTCTTTATTATCCACTAAATGTGCTACGACTTGATGCCCAAACATATCAAAGTCAATCCAGTGGTTAGATGTTCTTCCAAGATTACATTGTAGAACATCAACATAGAATGATTTAGTAGTGTTTAAATCTGTCACTGGAAACGCTAAATGGAATGGCCTCATCAGACGAATATTAACTATTATAACACATCAATCCAAGAATTAATTATAATTCAAGTATTAGTTTATGTTATCTCTCTATCTCCTTATATAAGTGAAAATGAAATGATATCATTTACAAATTTTTGATTGAATTTCTTAGATGTTACAACATCATTATGTCCTGCGCCTTCATATATTTTACAAGAAGCATTTAAATGATCTTTTAGGGATAATGATGCATATTTTGGTATGATATTATCTTTGTCATTTATAATGCATAATACATTATCAGGACCGCTAAAATGAGGTTGATTATAGAATCCTTGCCACGAATTACGATAATTCAAAAATTCCTTTAAAAATTTTGGATCTTCCCTTACAGTTTTTGTCCAAAGTTCGCGTTGAACATCTTTAGGGGTATGATCTGTAAAAAACATAGGTTGGGTAACCCAATATGGCATATATCCACTAAACATTAGCCCCATCATCATTTTTTTAAATCTTTTTTTAATAAAATTGCTTTTTTTCTTCTTTTTCTGAGGAGAAAGTCCTGATGCAACAATGATTAATTTATCAATCTTCTCCCCTAGTTTATAAGCAACATATCCTGCAAAAAGACCGCCTAAACTATGTCCTACCAGAATAATATCTCTATCAGGGTGATTTTTGATAATATTCTCGACGCTATTTAACGCAGAATTAAATCCAGTCTCCATAGTTGTAAAGTCCAAATCAATAAATGAATAGCGTATACTTTCTCTGTCGAGAAGAGGTCTGATACTCTCCCAGAAAAATGATCTAATTCCGATCCCATGAAAAAAAACAAAGTGTTTCATTAAAATATCCCTCTAAAATGTGCCCGGAGCCGGACTCGAACCGGCATGGAGTTTAAGCTCCGAGGGATTTTAA
>DTWI01000200.1 GCA_012963075.1 Fidelibacterota bacterium | reverse complement strand
ATTGATAATAACCGGCAAGCTGAATGGTTGATAGCCTTTCTTATACTTAAGATAATCATCTTTATCATGTAAAATTCCAACTTTTTCATAATCTAACCTATGTCCACCAACCAAAAATTTTTCTGGTCTTTTATCGGGAAAGAGCAAATGCCATAAAGTTGGAACTGAGCCATTATGAAGATAAGGGGCCGTTGCCCATACGCCATCTAAAATTGTTCCAACATACCCTAATGTTCTTTCAGCGTGAACGCCTTCAAATTTACTATCCTTTAAATGTTTTATTAATTGTGAATTAATTGCTTTGGCTCGCATTGGATCAGTTTGAATTTCTTCAAGCTTACTAAGTTTGTTTGGGAACGATATAAGCTTAGGTCGCACTTGGTCATCTGAATACAAACCATGGCATGATGCACAATTATTATTATAAAGTTCTCTTCCTTTTTTTGCGAGATTAGAATCGATTTGACCAGGGAATTGCTGTGGAACATATTCTTCATAAATAGCTTCCACTGTCTGATTAATTTCTAAATGCATTTGGGCAGCTTGTGTTAAAGTTATCCCCGTTGTAGGAACAGTGAATAATGAAATTATTCGGGTGTGATCCTTGATTATACTTTTTTTAGAATATTTATACTCCTTTTCATCTCTCTGGTAAAAGTGTTTGTTGTCTGCAGCATAAACACCATCATATAGTAGGGAAGTTCTTAATTTCCTTGAGCTAATATCAGGAATGGAAGTAAATCCTACCTCATTATCATTATATTTTTCTCGTTCAATAATATTTAATTGATATTTTAATGCAGAAACCCCGTTCGTAATTCCTGGAGCGCCAAGAGGATAGGGCGCCAGTCTTCCAAGTTTTTCATTCATGGTAATAATAAGTTTTTTGTAGCTATTAAAAAGAAGGTGGTTAATTGTAAACTTTTCTAGAAAACCAATTTCAGGGTATAAATTATTTAATGATTTTGTGAATTCCTTTTTTTGATCAACCACATATAAGAGTGAATTAAATACTTCGTTTACATACATTTCAAAGTTTATAGATGTATTTGGCTGACCGGCCCAAAGTTGATTTGTAATAACACCCTCTTCATCATAAACTGGTCCTGCATGACATGATGCGCATCCGATGTTTACACCTTCAACAGGAAAAATGTTTAATAATCTTGTTCTGCCCTTGACAATACCTAAAGGTGAATACTTCAGCCGAGATTCTACAGATGGGAAGTTTTTAACGGAATTTGGGTACATAAAACCAAATTTTTTAAAAATGATTGGAAGGTTTTTTAAGTCGATTTCAAGGCCTTCTTTGTCATTATAATACATTAAAAGACTAGTTGAAATAATTTTCCAGGAAAAAGCATTTGATTGAAGAGTGTGCATTGATATCGTATCGAAACTACTGTACAAGAAATCATTCCAACCTTTATTTGAATCAAAACTATTCTCATCATTTTGTTCCAGATAACGATTTGCGCATCCAAAAATTAGGATTGCTAAAAATAGACCGACTAATAATTTATTATACTTCATTTTTTAGCAGATTAAAATCTTATTCTATCTAATGAAAGCCTACCGCTTTGAGGAATTTCTCCATCAGGCCTACCGCATCTCATAACGAAAATTATCTCATCATCACTTTTATGGCTGATAGAATTCAGCAGTTTCTTGGATGTTTCTTTATTATCTGTTAAAGAGGAAATTGGTGCACCATAATAACCAAGAGCAGTCAACCTTAACCAATCCCTGAACATTTGTCTACCGGAATCAATATAGGATTTAGATGGCGGGTTTATAAAAACAGATAAGAATGGGGCGGTATTGGTTACTGCTTCTTCCGATGAAAGTAATTTTGCTAAAAATGATGAAGAAAATTTTTCATAAATTTTTGGGTTATAGAGAACATGTCCTAGCTTTGCTAACAGAGAGCTTAAGTTTAGGCAATCTGCATTGAGGCCATCAAAGTTGTAGTCGGGATGCGATTTTAAAAATCTTAACCATTCATATAATTCTTTTTGGTAATTCTTCTCTTTTAAAAATTCGAATGTATTTTTATCATACCACTGTGCACATTGATTAATTAAAATTTGATCAGTTATGATATAAAGTGTTCTAGACAATAATGCAGATTTTATTTCATTGATTGTTTGATCGCTTTCGGGTAAAAACTTACCTCTCCATGATTTTCTTTTTTTTACAAATTCCAATAAATGATCTGGTGTTCCACCTTCGTAGATCTTACCGGTTACTGCTAATTTTATGTTAGTGTTTACCTTAACATTATCTTCAAATAAATATTCGATATCATTTAATTGTAGTTTGAATTGCGAAGCGGCAATGGTTAAAGATTCAAGCGCAGCACCAATTGTTAATTGTAGGTCTCTTTTTGATGGATCAGCATATTTTAGCCACCTTTTTTCATTGAAAAGAAGCTTGAATGATCCGTCTGATTTGATTTTCCATTTGATAGGTTGAGTATTATGTGGGCTAGGATAATTTGAATTTTCGATCAATTGATCGATCCTATTGTCATCTAAAATCATATTTCTTTTTTATAAAGACAAAGTTTGTGCAATGGCTTCCCACCTGCTTTTTCAACAACTCTCAAGCTTGGTATATTTTCATCTGAAATCCAGGTAACACCTAAATATTCATAGCCCCTTGATTTCAAAGCGGATAATGTATGGTACATTAAAATTCCGCCCAATCCCTTGATTTGATAATCTTGAATAACTGAAGTATAAATTAATCCGGCACGTTTTCTTTGTGTTTTAAGTTTTAAAAGATGAAATGGCGTCATTAAAGAAAAACGAGATTTATTTGCTTTTACAAATGGGTTAAGATCAGGTAGACAAACTGTCACTCCGATGGGTCTATTATCATGATATGCTATTGTTGATATATGATTATCTATAACTAATGTCATATCTTTAGATTGAAAATAAAATTCATCTTTTGTTACTGGTACAAACATGGGATTATTTGCAAAACCATCATTTAAGCAAATTCTAGCATGTTCAATATGAACTTTAAAATTTCGTTTATTAATTTTTTCAAATTTAATTTTTTCATCATCTATAGATGAAAACTTCATACCTTTATTCAAAATTTTTGGATCAACCGATTTTAAATCTATTTCAAAAGTTGTCATCGGAAAAAAACTATTATAACCTAATTTTTCTAAGAGTTTACTGATTTGAGGAGGTGAGTAAACTTGGTCCATGTAAGGAACATTTTCAAATCCATCTGTTGTTACTCCTATTTGCTGCATCGCAGTTAGGTTAAAATTTCCCATTATTTCAGAAAATTTATTATCGCGCGCCCATCTTTCGACTTTATCAAATAAGGCTTTTGCAACAT
>DTWI01000199.1 GCA_012963075.1 Fidelibacterota bacterium | reverse complement strand
AAATAAAGATCCCGTTTTCTTTTTACTCATTAATAGATAATCATTTATTGTAGCATTTTTATTTTCAAATTCCATATCATACGCTTGTCCTTCACAAATCTCTAAAATAACTTCATTATATCTAACAAGAACTTCTAAAGTGTTAGTCTTTATTTTACTAATATAGATAGGTCCTAATGCTCCCAATCCATCTCCAGACAATATTGCATGGGCATTGTCCCATTTTTCATGAATCGTAGTTACATTATGCCTTAAAGTATCTTCATCCATTATATCATCATGAACTAATGTAAAATTATGTAACAGTTCTACACCCATGGCAGCATTCATAGTATCATTAGAATCATTTTCAAAAAGATCTCCCAAAAATTGCACAATAATTGGTCTTAATCTTTTCCCTTCAGATTGCATAATATGCTTAATGGGATCGTAAAGATAGGATGGGTCTTTTAAATCTTGAAGTTTATTCCATTCTTTAAGAAAATGTCTTCTATATTTTTCTATATTTTTAATGTTCACTAAGTGTTTCTAATATTTTTTTAGTATGCTTATAACCATCTTCTGCAGAAGGTGTGCCTGCCTGATAAACATTACAATTATCTGTTTTATTCATGATATCTGCCAATGGATAATCATTACCGCCTTCCATTGTTCTATCTCCTATAAAAATATATTGACTGGTAGGAAAATATTTTTTTACCTCGCTTAGTACTTGAGATTTATTCATTCCTTTTGGTGTAATATCAATTGATATTTGCCCTCCAATAACAGCTTCAATATCTTTCCAGGTTGCATTAATTTCTTCTGCGATGGAAGATCTTTCACCAACATTGTTATCATATTCAAAATAATCTTGCCGCTGTTCTAAAGAACAATCCCTTCCCACTATACTAAAATTTAGCATTGAACCTCTATCTTCAATATGGTTCCCTGCTTTAGTAGCATAATTAGTGTTTTCTAATTTTTCTTTTAGAAAATTAAGTAAATCCTCTGGTGGTTTAAACTCATGATTATACTTTTGATTACCGTTGATAAATAATTGATTCCCGCCACAAGGAAACACGCCCGCTGCAAGATCTAATATATAATTGGAAACTTGTTCTCTTATTTTTTCTAGATTACTACCACTTACAAGATAAAAAGTGTTTTCTTTAGACCATTTTGAAAAAAATTCTTCAAAATCTTCCGTCATTTTTCTTCTTGAAGGTGTTAAAGTACCATCCACATCAAAAATATAAATCTTTTCCATCATTAGTTCTTCCCTTCTAGGCTTGCAAAATATCTTTTAGCTTCTTTTTTAATATGAGGCGATAAATAAAGCGCAGAAATCATTGTTGGTATAGCCATTAAAGCAAACATAGAATCAACAATATTGACGGCTAATTCTAAAGAAAGTACAGATCCAATTACAAGTGTAAAAACATAGAACACTCTATAGTATACTTTTGAACCTGCTCCGAATAAATACGATGCGCACTTACAACCATAATACGAATAACCAAACATGGTTGATAAAGCAAACGTTGCAACTGAGAACACTAGAATAAAGTCTCCAATGATACCCAGATGGTTAGAAAAAGCCTTTTGAGTTAAACTTACTCCTTCAAATTGTGTTCCAGTCCAGTCATTCGAAAGCAAAATGACGAGACCAGTAATTGAACAAACAAGAATTGTATCAATAAATGGACCAAGCATTGCGACTAGACCTGATCTAATAGGTTCATTTGTTTTTGCTGCTCCAATAGCCATGACTTCTGTTCCCATTCCAGCTTCATTTGAAAATGCTGCTCTTCTAAAACCTTGACTAATTACTACAGCTGTACCTACAAATCCTCCAGCAACAGCACTTCCCTTAAAAGCGCTAACAAAAATTAAATTAAAAATTGATGGAATTGCTGCAATGTTTGATAAAACAATAAACAGTCCTGACAAAAGATAAATTAAAACCATAAATGGTACCAATTTGGAAGCTACATTAGCAATACGTTGTAACCCGCCAAAAATCACAACTGAAACTATCATCGCAATTATGATTCCAATAGTAAGATCCATATAAAATGCATCATTTATATTGAGATTATATTTTACAAGCTGATCTGAAAGAATTTGTGTTAATTGATTAACCTGTAATAAAGATAAACATCCAATAAGACCCGCAATACTAAACCAATAGGATAAGAACTTAAATTTCTTTCCCATTCCTTGCTCTATAACATACATAGGACCACCTTGTAATTCATTTTCGGAATCATACCCTCGAAACATAATCCCTAGAGAACAAGTAAAAAACTTTGTTGCCATACCAACGATGGCACTAATCCACATCCAGAAAAGTGCACCAGGACCTCCAAGAGATATTGCAATTGCGACTCCTGCGATATTCCCTATACCAACTGTACTGGATAATGCGGTAGACAATGCTTGAAAATGAGTGATTTGGCCTTCATCATCGGGATTATCATATTTACCCAACAATATATCAAAAGCATGTTTAAAATATTTAAATGGAGTTAATTTGGAATATATCAGAAAAAATACCCCACCACCAATGACTAGATTAGGAACACCAAAATCTCCCCAAATAAAATTTGCAAAGTCTGTAAAAAAATTGTTAATTAAATCCATCATTAAGTAAGTTAAGAATATAATGAAAAAAATTGATTATTATATTTTAAGAGAATTCTCAATAATATTCTTATTTGTATCAGTATTCTTTGTTCTTGTATCGTTTATTGTAGACATTTTTGAAAATCTCAACAAATTTATAGATAACGAAGTAACAAATGATATTCTTATCGATTATTATGTTGCATCGCTTCCAGAAATGCTTAGTGTCACTATTCCTGTAACTTGTCTAGTTGCATCGGTATTTACTTACGGCATGATGGTACAAAGAAAAGAATGGTTGGTCTTGAAATCGTCAGGGTTTAGTCTGTATAGGCTTGCACTCCCTATACTGTTTATAGGATTGTTTATGAGTATAGGATCATTTTTCTTT
>DTWI01000198.1 GCA_012963075.1 Fidelibacterota bacterium | reverse complement strand
CTATTGTACCAATAATGATTTATAATGCTAAAAAAGCTGTAATAATGTCAGAAGAACTTTTAAAAAGAAATATTTATGTAATTCCATTTTCATTTCCTGTTGTTCCAGAAGATGAAGCGCGTATTCGCGTACAAATTTCAGCATCTCATAGCAAAGAACAGATTGATAAAGCACTTCGTGCTTTTAAGAACGTAGGAAAAGAATTAAATATAATTTAAAAAAATAGTGCAAAAATATTGTAAAGTGGTAAATTCTGCAACTTAATGTGATGAACAATGAATAATAAATTAAGAACAAGATTATTATTAATATTATTTATCTTTGGATTGGGGATTTATTCTCTGTGGCCGACGATTAAATATCAACTTCTTAGTGATACAGAAAAAAATAATTTATCAAAAGATGAAGTTGAATATTTCGGAAGAAATACAATTAAACAAGGACTAGACCTTAAAGGTGGAATCTATATTGTTCTTGAAGTCGATTTACCTCAACTTGTTAGCAACCTTGCTAAAAATAAAGATAAAAAATTTGATATATTTCTCAATGATTTAAAGGATGGATATACTAATAATAGTGTTGATTTTTTCGAACTTTTTGACAGCAAGGCTACAAACCAAGATTTAAAACTTCCTCGATATTTTATTACTTATGGAAAAACTAAAAATCAAATTATTGAACAACTACAATTTGAAGCCAATGACTCTATTAATAGAATAATTGAAATTATTCAAAATCGTATAGATCAATTCGGGGTTTCAGAACCAACTATTCAAAAACAAGGTAATGATAGAGTAATTATTGAATTAGCAGGCATTCAAGATTCTGAACGTGCAAGAGCATTATTACAAAGCACTGCACTATTAGAACTAATGATTGTAAAAGATGTAGAAAGCACTAATACCATTATTAGACAAATTGATAATCTATCTTCTTCTGATAATCAAATTGGAATTAAATCTCAAAACGATAATGCAACAAATGTTGGAGATTTATTTAGTTCCAATAATGAAGTAAATGACTTACAATTTTCATCTCTACTCCTTGGAATAGGTAGTGATCTTGCAGTAGATAAGGAAAATTTAGAACAGCTAAATAGTATTTTATCTCAAGACAATGTTAAACAACTCTTAGAAGCAACAAGAAGCAATTTTCTCTTTAGTAATTCTTCAAGAACGTTTCTTAATGATTTTGGTGAAGAGGAAGAAGTTTATATTGTTTATCATCTAGTCAATAATGCTGAATTGACTGGTGGTGTTATTGAAAATGCTCAGGTCAGATTAAGCCAGTCAGGCGTTACCGCTGGACAGCCTATTGTTCAGATGGAAATGAGCAGTGCAGGTTCTCGTGAATGGGCAAGAATTACTGGAGCAAATATTAAAAAAAGAATTGCTATAGTATTGGATAAAAAAGTGCACATGGCACCCGTCATTAATAGTCAAATCTTTGGTGGTTCTACAGTAATTGAAGGTCTAGATTCTGTTGAAGAAGCTGAAGATATCGCTATTGTCTTGCGTGCAGGTGCTTTACCAGTCCCTGTAACAATTATTGAAGAAAGAATTGTTGGTCCTTCTCTTGGTGCTGATTCAGTACGACAAGGAACTTCATCTATCTTGATTGGGTTAGTTCTTGTGATATTATTTATTATACTTTATTACAGAATGTCTGGTTTTATTGCGAGCTTTTCGCTTATATGGACTCTCATTCTTCTCCTAGGTATACTAGCGTCATTACAAGCAACTTTGACATTACCAGGTATTGCTGGATTAATTTTGACTATTGGAATGTCTATAGATGCTAACGTAATTATCTTTGAAAGAATCAGAGAAGAATTAAGAAAAGGGAAAACTGTTCGATCTGCAATTGATGCTGGATATCAAAGAGCAATAACAACAATTGTTGATGCAAATTTAACTACTGGAATTGCGGCAGGTATATTATACCAATATGGGACAGGACCAATCAAAGGATTTGCAACAGTATTATTCTGGGGAATTGTTGTAAGTATGTTTACTGCAATTATAGTAACAAGATTTCTGTTTGATTTTACAACCTCTAGAAAAAATCTGGAGAAACTAAGTATTTAATATGGAACTACTAAAAAATACTAATATAAATTTTATGGCAGCAAAAAATGTTGGATTTACTATATCCTCTATCTGTTTTGTTTTATCTCTGTTTATGATATTCTCAGGATTAAATCTTGGAATTGACTTCAGAGGAGGAACAATGATTGGACTAAGTTTTTCTGAAGAAGTTGAAATCCAAGAAGTAAGAGCAGCAATGCAGTCTATTCCAATTGAAGGACAGGAATTTGATCTTAGTACGGAAGAAATAAAACATTTTGGTAATAATACTGATGTAATGATAAAGATTAACACAAGAGACGATGCACCAAAAAACTTTGCACAAGAAATTGTAAATCACCTTTACCAAACCATGAATGAAAAAGTACCTGAAGATAAAAATAATTTTATTTTATCCGTTGAAATGGTAGGTCCAAAAGTTGGATCAGAGTTAAGTGGAAAAGCATTATGGTCTATTATTTCTGCTTTAGGACTTATTCTTTTTTATATCTCAATTAGATTTGAATTCAAATTTGCTATAGGAGCAATTTTAGCACTAGTTCATGATGTCGTAATTACATTAGGCATTTTTTCTTTTACTGAATACGAAATTACATTAGGTACTGTTGCAGCATTCTTAACTATTGTTGGATATTCACTTAATGATACAATCGTAATTCTTGATCGCATTAGAGAAAATATGAAATCTTCAGGAACAGTATTATTTGAATCGACGATTAATAAAAGTATTAATCAATCACTAAGCAGAACATTAATTACGTCATTGACTACTTTATTGGTAATTATTGTATTAATCTATGCTGGTGGAGAAATTATTCGTCCTTTTGCTTTTACCATGCTTGTAGGTGTAATTATTGGAACCTATTCAAGTATCTATATAGCTAGTGGACTACTCGCTTCAATCTATAAGTCATCTTAATTAATGAATAACAAAACTTTCTTACCTTTTGTAGCACTATGTCTAATCTGGGGTTCAACATGGTATTTTATCAAAATTACTTTAAATGCAGGAATGCCACCTATGTATGGAGTAGGAATACGTTTCTTCTTTTCAGGTCTCTTATTCTTTTTAATACTTCTTTTCAGAAAAGAATCTATTCCGATTAACAAACAATCGATCAAACTTTATCTTTCCTTTGCATTATTAAATTTTAGTTTATCTTATGGAATTACTTATTGGGCTACTCAATACATCTATTCGAGTATATCAGCTATTATTTGGGGATTATTCCCAGCAGTAACCAGCTTAATGGCACATTTTATGATTCCTAATGATCCAAATGAAAGATTAACACAAAATAAATTATTGGCTTTAGGGATTGGATTTATCGGATTAACGATTATCTTTTCAAACCAAACAATTGATTTTAGTTCGAATTCTTTTATTGGTATTCTATTATTGATGTGTGCTGTGGTTGCAGCAGCATATCCGAGTGTTTTATATAAAAAACACAGTAAAGAAGTGAATCATTATCAAATGAATGCTGTTTGTCAATTAATTACAGGAGTGGTCATGTTGTCTCTGTCATATTTTATAGAAACAGAAGATACTATGCAATTGGTATGGACTAATGAATTAATTCTGTCGACAATATATTTAATTGTTTTGGGTGGAGTTGTATCTTGGGGAATTTATTTCTGGCTATATCAACACCTCACCGTCACTCAAGTGACTTATGTTGCTATTTTCCCTCCAATCGTAGCAATTATAATAGGATGGATTTTTCTTAACGAAGTTCTCACAATAAAGGAAATTATTGGAACAATTTTTATTTTAAGCGGTTCAGTACTTATATATAGGAAATAGTGAAATATAATTTTTAAATTAAGAACATAATGATAGAGAAAATAAGAAAATCGTTCCTCGCTGGTATTATTACAATCATACCAATTGCCTTAACTGTATACGTATTACAGGCGATATTCAATATTTCTTTAGCAGTAGGAGGAAAAATAGCAGAACCTCTAAAGAATATTGTTAATGCTGATTTTATTGGATTTAATCTGTTGACTTCTATTGCTGGATTATTTGTTGTACTGATAACATTGATTATTGTTGGTTTCTTTGCACGCAATGTATTAGGAAAACGTGTTGTCAATTGGATTGAAGGAATTTTTAAGAAAATTCCATTAATTAGTATGATTTATACCACAACAAAACAAATCATCGAATCAATCTCTGGAACAACAAATAATTCATTCCAGAAAGTAGTCTATATTGAATATCCAAGAAAACGACTATGGACACTAGGATTTGTTACAAATGAATCTTCTAATAAAGAAAATGAAAAATTTTATCATTTATTTATACCAACCACACCAAATCCTACTTCTGGATATTTTTTAGTAATTCCTATTGAGGATGCTTTAGATGCTGAAATCAGTGTCGAAGAGGGATTCCGAATGATCATATCCAGTGGAATTGCTTCTAGTAACAAAATTCCAATTTCAAAATAATCATAAAAAAAAGGGCAAAAAATTGCCCTTTTTTTTTATTTCTTAAAGTATAGAAGTGTTAATTAACCTCTACCTCTAGCCATAGGTGCACGAGAAACGTCGCCATCTTTATCAATAAAATACAAATAGCCACTTTCACGTGTTACACCTGCATCAGCAACTTTTTCAGCATTTCCGCCACCAGAACCTCCGCGTGACATTTGTGAACGCCATACATTACCATCTTTACCTAGATAATAAAGGTATCCACTTGCTTTACTAACACCAGTTGTCTTTACTTTTTCAGCCATTTCATTCTCCTTACTATTAAATTAAAAACGCAATTTTTTGACTGCATTGCACAATTCTACAGCTAAACTCGAATTATAGCAAGAATTTTCTCGTCGGAGGCTCCTCGCTAAATCATGTGAAAATCTTGCCAATATCCCTTCTAATTGATACAGTAATCTGCTTGGGACTTGTTTTTCTTAGAACAAGTTTTTTCCTGACTAGATATGTTTCTATAATATTTGGTATTGCGTTGTATGATATCGTAGGAATACCTAACAGTGCAGATTCAGCAGTCATTGTTCCCCCCGATCCGATGAAGACATCAACATTATTCAGAAGTGTTTTCCCGTCAACAACCTTATCCAATATCTTAATTTTATTACCAAAAGTTTGAGCAAGATGTTTTACTTGAGAAGAATATCTTCCCATTACCACAATCTCTTCGTTATGAAAATTTTTGATTATTTCCTTAATGATAGGGAATGCGGGTCTTTTTTTCGATGAATAAGAAGCCTGTTCCTCTTCAACTCTCACTAGGATAATTTTCCTTTTTACTTTTTTAGATGGCTTTTTACTATTTTTTGAAATTTTACGCTTTGAAATAACTGCAGCGTCGATTGCTCTGTAATGTATAACAT
>DTWI01000197.1 GCA_012963075.1 Fidelibacterota bacterium | reverse complement strand
GAGCTTTTTATGTTGCGGCGAGCATTGCTTTTGTTAGTGTTTTTTCCCCACTTATGATTAATGCCAGCGGAGAATCTAAAGAAAGAAACAAAGAAAAGGCAATCAATTCTATTAAAGAAGGATATAAATTTATTTCTACTCATCCCATACTTCCGGGATTATATTTATTAGATATTTTTGTCACAATTGTTAGTTTTTATAGAAATTTGTTTCCGGTATTTTCTTCACAACTTTATTCAAAAGGAGTCGAGGGAACAGGACTATTAAATGCTTTTAATTCTTTTGGAACAATTTTTGGTGCGAGTATAGTTATGTATACTTCTAAGTTAAAAAACAAAGGACAAATAGTGCTTGTTGCAACATTTGTATATTCTTTGCTTTTGATGCTTTTTGGTATAAATAAAAGTTTATATATCGGATTAGGATTGGTTGCTTTATTAGGGCTTACAGATGGGATTTCTATGGTAATGAGGCAAGCAATAGTACAATTAACTACCCCAGACAGATTGCTGGGAAGAGCAAGCAGTGCTCATAGTTTTACAGCTATGGGGGCGAATCATATTGGTCATTTCGAAGTTGGATTGTTATCTGCTATAGTAGGAGCTGGTACAACAATGTTATTAGGAGGAATAATTGCAAGTGTTGTTACATTGTTATTTTGGGTATTTTATAGCTCGATAAGAAACTACAGATATGTTTCAGAGTTATAGTTTTAATAAAGAAGCTAATTTATTTCTATGAAAATTAGCATCACCATAAGCAATTTCTGCAGCTTTTGCTCTTCTGGAATAAAGTTGTATCCAATGTTCTTTAGTAAATCCAATGCCTCCATGAACCTGATGTGCAATTGCACATACTTTTGTATGTGAATCACTTGTCCAAGATTTAGCCATTGATACTTCTTTGCTTGCATTTTGATTGTTTGAAAGTTTCCAGGCTGCCTCGTATATAACAAACCTTGTTCCCTCTACTAATGTTGCCATTTCAGAGCAATGTCTTTGTATTTCTCCAAAAGTACCTATAGGGCGTCCAAATTGTGTTCGTGTTTTTGCATACTCAACTGTTCCTTCTAATACTTTCTCTCCTGCTCCTAACATTTCACAAGATTTTCCAATAGCAGCCATGTCAAATATTGTTTCTATTGTTTCCCATGCATTATTTTCATTTCCAATTAAATTTGATGAAGGAATTTGAACATTATCAAGGTTGATAACAAATTGTTTGTCAGATGAAATTGTTGATAGGGGAGATATTGTAATACCTTCAGTTGAAGAAGGTATTAAAAACAAAGATATGTCTTTATCATTCTTTCCTGTTCTTGCTGTAACAAGTAATAAGTCAGAAATGTTTGCGTTTGGCACAAACATTTTGGTCCCATTGAGTTGATATACATTATTATTCAAAGAAACTTGTGTTTGTACTGATAATGGAGATATCAAATCATCTTCTTCATAAAAAGCTAATGTAATAATTGATTCCCCGGAAATTACTTTTGGGAGAAGCTCTTCTTTTTGTTTTTCATTACCACTTATAAATATAGGCATTCCTCCTAGTAGAACGGCTTCAAAAAGAGGTTCGGGTAATAAGACCCTTCCGGCTTCTTCTAATAATATACAAAACTCTAAAAAAGATAGCCCAAACCCACCATATTTTTCAGGAAACGGAACCCCAAGCCATCCTTGGTTAACTATCTTTTCCCAAAGTTGCTTGTTATATCCTTCCTGGTCAGTTTCCATTTCCCTGACATGTGTTTCAGGGCATTCGCTTGTAAAAAAATCTTTTGCTGTATTTTTTAACATTTGTTGTGTTTCGTTTAAACTTAAATCCATAATTTACTCCTATCCTTTAGGTAACCCTAATCCTCTGGTAGCTATAATTCCCCTTTGGATTTCTGATGTTCCGGCTGCTATTGTTGCCGACACAGTTGAAAGGTATTCTTGTTCAATTTTACCTTGTAGTTTGTTGTGTTTTGATTTTGGGCCAAGTTGTCCATATAGACCCAGCATTTTCATACCTAAATCAGCAACTTTTTGCTCAAGTACAGTGCCTAATAATTTTGACATGGAAGATTCTTTGTTTGGCACTTCTCCCTTGCTTTGCATGTCTGCAATTTTATATGACATTCCTCTTGAAACATTAATTTCTGTATATAATTCGGTTATTTCTTTTTTGATATTCGAGTCTTCTGATATTAGTTTTCCGCCACGTTTGTTTGTTTTGGCAAATTCAATAAGTTCTTCTAATAAACTTAAGCAACGCGAAGAATACTCGACCCCGGATCTTTCAAAATCTAATAAAGTAGCTCCTACATACCACCCTCTATTAAGTTCTCCCACAAGATTTTTTTTTGATACCCTGACATTATCAAATGTGACCATGTTGAAATTATGCCTGCCGGCCATGTCAATTATTG
>DTWI01000196.1 GCA_012963075.1 Fidelibacterota bacterium | reverse complement strand
CATTCCAATGGATCAACAGCAATATCAATCTTCATATCGCTTGTTGTATCTCCTAATTCTTCCCCAATAAACAACATTGGTGCATCATCACGTTCTCCTTCACCGATTATCACCCTTGTATGCACAGGTTCTTGGTTTAATACAGATCGCATTGCTTCTGTTGCGGCTTTATCAGCCATTTTTCCATCACCGCATCCTCTCAGGTGCGCTGCTGCAATGGCTGCTTGCTCGGTAGCACGTAAAAAAGATTGATAATGTTGAAATACTTTACTCATTTTTTCTCAAAAACGTAGAATGGAAGATATAAAAATAAAAATATCACGATAGAAAGTGGTATAACAATGATTATATGGAATGGAGGTTGTTGAAAAAATACGGGAAAGAAATTTATCAACGAAGCTCCCTCAGATGATTTCATTAAATACCATAGATTTGCTTCATATCCTGGTTCCCCTCCAATCATTAGGTTTAATATATAGGCAAAAGGTAACGCCATTAATCCATATTTCACTGCATTGATTAATGAAGAAAAAGTCACATATTGTTTGATTACTACAATGATATAAACAATGGCAAAGAAAACAAGACCATGAGAAGAAAAGAGAGAAACAAAATCAATATGTGGAAATGTAAATTGTACATCAGGCGTGAGTAGCGCCATGGTACCACCACCCATTCCCCAGAAATATGCAAAGTCAAAAAATCTTTTGTCTCTTGTTAATAAAAATAATCCTGTTGTATAAGAAGCAATATGACATAGATGAAGTGGGACTGTATTTGTAAAATGATAATCTCCAAATTCAACTAAAAAAAATGGTTTAATAAGCTCCGTGATGATTAAAAGATAGCCTAGTATTTTTTCAAAACCAGCAAACGTATTTTCATTATAATATTTTTTTGCAGTAAATGAAAAAATCAAAGACACACTTAAGATTATTCCCAGTGTTATTAAGTGTATATCTCCAAATAGTTCGAATGGAGTTTGATTATCCATTTTGTAAAATTCGGAAAGAATACTGCGTTCTTCCATTTTTTAATGTATTATAGATAGCAGTATCTTTCATTCCCGAAAAATCCTTGATAATTCCCTTTAAATAAAAAGGAGTACTTTTAGAGATAATTTCATTTTTTACTTCATTAATTTTATCCCCATCGAGTGCCCTTAGAACATTCTCTGTGATTTGATAATAATCAATGGTTTTCATTCCACATGTATTAAATGCTTCTTCATAATCATTAACCGCTTCAGTAGGGCATACATCGGTCCAAGCAAATAAGCCTCCAGGTTTCAAGACACGTTTGACTTCAGATAAAAATTGAGGAATGGAAGGATAACAATGCGATGACTCAACATTAATAACGACATCTTGACTATCATCTTCGATTGGTAAATCTGATGCATCGCCTTCAACAAATCTTAGATTGTGCTCATTATGAATTCTGTTACATAATTTGATAGCATTTTTTGAATAATCAATTCCAGTAATTTTTTTAGGGCTTAAATAGCGAGCAATATAAGAAGTGCCTCCTCCTCGCCCCGATCCAACTTCTAATACAGTTTTATCTTGCACAGCTAATTTCTCAACCGTATGATGATACAATTGAATACAGTATCGATACTCTTCGTCTTCATCGCCTAAAGGAGGTTCGTTGCTTTTGTTATCATAATCAAACCCATAATTCATAAAGGCCCAATCAAAATATTCATAGGTATTGGCTAGACGGTCATAAATTCTTTTCCATAAAAAATGCTTTATTTTTTTTGAAAAAAAGAAAATAAATCCTGCAAGCTTTCTAAAGAATGTCCCCATATTACTATCTTACGTAACTACCAGCATTAATGTCAATATTAGAACCTGTTCCATGATCAAATTTTCCACTACAGATGAGAGTAATAATTGGTGCAATATCTTCCGGTTCAGTAAGTTTGTTTAGTGCAATATCTTTTATAACAAAATCTTCTCCATATTTATCAATAGATTTTTGTGCCATTGCTGTACGAGTAAACCCTGGTGCAATAGAAAAAGCAGTAATCCCATCTTTCCCAAATCCTCTTGCAATAGAACGTACAAGAGCAACCAT
>DTWI01000195.1 GCA_012963075.1 Fidelibacterota bacterium | reverse complement strand
CACACATTGGTGATCCGGGAATGGAATTTGAAAAAACCATTGCCTATGAAACAGGGTATTCCTCGAATCCATTTGGAAGCCTGTTACTGAATGTTGCACTGTATTATAAAGATATCACAAATCAACCTGGTTGGGTTTATTATCAAAATATGAATGGTACGGTTCAGGTGAACCGTATTGAGAATAATAATTATGAAGATATTCGGGGAATAGAAATCACGCTAAATAAAAATATGGGTGAGTGGATTTCCGGGATGGTGAATTATACATATCAAGTTGAGTCCTCCGGTTATTTTGGTTTATTAAAACAATTCCAGGATCCGAATGTTCAGCGGGATTATGAGAGTTTAAATCAGTATCAGTCAAAACCACGACCCAGACCTTATTTAAAATCTGTTGTCCATGTTAGATCACCAGATGATTTTGGCCCTAAAATATTTGACCAATCCGTTTTTGGGAATTGGTCATCCAGTCTAATTTTTAAATATAATTCCGGTGGGTTTGAAACATATAATCCACAAAACCTGCCCGGCGTATCAAATAATATTCAATGGAAAGATCAATACTCAACTGCTGCACGATTATCGAAAAAAATTAAAATTAAACAAACCACTGTTGAATTATTATTTGATGTTAAAAATCTTTTCAATAATAAATTTCTCAGTTATGCAGGGTTTGCAGATTATTATGACTATATTGATTATTTGGAATCCCTGAGATTTTAATGGGAAGATAAAAAGGAAAAGGGCTCGGATCGAATTGGTGTATACCGAGCGTGGGATGTTGAATATCAACCCTACGAACCGGAAAATTGGCAAAATCCAACTGCAGCGGAACAAGAAATACTTGATTCAAAAGCTTATATTGATATGCCTAATATCCAAGCAGTTAGTTTTTTGAATCCGAGAGATATTTATTTTGGCATTTCGGTTTATTTTTAATGTCAAATTTCACTTTATTACGAATTTTCTTTTTTATTTTACCGGTTCTGGCTTTTAGTCAAGTTGATGAAACCTTAAAGCGGTATATAAAGATTGGTACTCTACAAAGTCATTTTTCTGCCTATGGCAGTGAGCGTGCGTGGAATAATACCTATTATGAAGGACTCATTTGGCCTGCAGATTATTTATACCAAGATAATTCTGTCATTAAAAGAACTTGGATTGCCAGCAAAAATTTTACGGATGATAACGGGTATTTATGGGGTCACTATGGGGTTTACCTGCTTCTAAGTGATGACCAAATTGGGACAAGTCTTTTTCCAATGGAATTATATCAGATTACAAAATTTATGCCTCCTACCGTTTATGTGGATGGTGATGATATTAATAGTTTTTATAACGCTCAAATTGATTCAGTAAATAGTGAAATCATCTCTGATAGAATTGTTGTAAACAAGGTAAATACGTCCATGGGACTCACAATGGAACGGCGCATATTCGCATTTAGCCAACAATATCATGATAATTATTTTATTAAAGTATATACACTCACCAACACGGGCAATACCGATTGGGATGCTGAGATTGAACTCACAAATGATTTAGAGGGAGTCGTGGCTGGGTGGGGTACCCGGTATAGTTTACCAAGAGAAACAGGAAATCTTTTGGATGGTCAACAATCTTGGGGAAAGAATTCGTGGGTAACGATTCGCGGGGAAGATTACGCGGATAATTATTTAACCCCGATTACAGAAAATAATCCTAGTCCTCAATGGTTAAGGTCTGTCTTTCAATGGTATGGCCGGTCAGCAACTGTTTCACAGGTAAATACAATCGGGGCGCCTTATTACCAGGGGAATGGACGGTTAATGTCTCCGCACCATGCAGGCATGGGAGTAATCCATGTTAATACAGATTGGGCAGATTCCACAAATGATATTCATCAACCTCTGTTTATGGGGTGGCACGCAGGTGATACCTACCCATCCATTGGCAGTTTGTCCCCATCTGCAGAACCATCAATGGCAAATCTTTATGATATGTTATCCGGGATACCTTACCTGGGTTTAGGTGGTGCAGAACGTATTGATGAAATAGCCATGGGAGACCCATCCTCAGACACGTACTTGAAACACAATATAAAACCATTTGATATGCATAATGATGCCGGTGGAATGAATGCCATGGTGACATATGGTCCTTTTGATATACCCCATGGCGAAAGCGTGACCATTGTTGAGGTAGAGGGCATTAATGGATTAAGTAGAGCTCTGTGTGAAGAAATAGGGTTTGAATGGGATAAAGGTAATCCGCCATTTGTTTTACCGGATGGATCCGAAACCACTGATAAAGATATATTTAAAAACGCATGGGTATTTACGGGTAAAGACTCTATCTTAAAGACTTTTGGCCGAGCCTATAGAAATTTTAATTCACAATTTCAAATTCCAGCTCCGCCTTTGCCGCCCTCTTTATTTGACGTGCAATCAGGTGGGGATAGAATAATTTTATCTTGGGAAACAAGCCCATCTGAAGGAGAATCCAATTTTGAAGGGTATGAAATATGGAGAGCTCCAGGAAAACCGGACACAGTTTATACCAAAATATATTCAGGCGGATCAGGTGTCTATTCTTTTGATGATATGACTGCAAAAAGAGGAATATCATATTATTATTATATTTTATCTGTTTCAGATGGATCTAATAATGAATCGGGTGAATTCAATCCAACAGGGCCTTTAAAGAGTAGCCGTTTCTATACAAAAACATCAAAGCCAGCTTATCTTAGAAGGAAATCCGGGGATGCACTTAAAGATATAAGGGTTGTTCCTAACCCGTACCATATCGCAGCGAAGGATATTCAATATACTGGCGAAAAAGATAAAATCATGTTTCTGAATAT
>DTWI01000194.1 GCA_012963075.1 Fidelibacterota bacterium | reverse complement strand
TTTTTACCCCACTTTTTTCCAAATTATGTCTTAAATATTCACGCATATGTCCAATTTTTTTCTCTAGCGAGGCCCTTTTTTTATGCATTTTTGATTCAACTTCTTTGATGCCTTCAAGAGTATGTTCTAGATTTCTAATATATTTAGCTACGTTAGTGCTTTTGAGTTTGAATTCACCCTCTAATGATTCCAATGTATCTACAACTGCTTGATCATCGAGTTCAGTTAGATTTTCTAATGCATCTTTGAATTCATCAGCGAGTTCGTATAAGGTAGGGAATGACATTGTTTAATTTAAAAAAAATACCCTGAAAAAATCAGGGTATTTTTGAAAAGCAATTAAATATATAATCGGAAATATTTATATAGACTAGTTTAAATTTCTATAAGTTGCTTTCCAAAATTTCTACCTGTTAAAACATCTCTTAAAGCCTGAGGAGCATTTTCAAAACCTTTTGTAATAGTTTCTTTATAAAATAACTTTTCTTCTAAAATCAATTTAGATATTTCATTGGTTGCTTTTTCCCATTCATTCAACCATTCAGTCACAACAAAGAATCTGTGTTCAGGTTTCGGATCAAGCGCACCTAAAACATGAAACGGTGTTTCTGTTTTAGACATATCTTCGGCATTATATTGAGATATAAACCCACAAATTGGAACCCTTGCTCCCTCATTTAGAAGAGGGGCAACCGCTCTAGTGACTGCTCCACCAACATTCTCAAAATAAATGTCTATGCCTTTTTCACAAGCATTTTTAAGATCTTCCTCTAAATTACCTGCCTTATAATCAACACATTCATCAAATTTCAAAATATCTTTTACATAAGAACACTTCTCTGGACCACCAGCTATGCCAACTACATAACATCCATAAGACTTTGCAAGCTGCCCAACAACAGTTCCCACGGCTCCTGATGCAGCTGAAACAACTAAAGTTTCTCCAGACTTAGGCTTGCCAACTCTATTTAGACCAAAATAAGCAGTCCTTCCAGGCATTCCTACTGTTCCTAAATAAGTAGATAATGGTATATTAGATTCAGGCACTTTAAATAAAGCAGGATCAGTATCTTTTGCTTTTACATATGTTTGCCAACCTTTATGAGCACATACTTTATCACCAATCGCATATAAGCTAGAATTAGTTTCAACAACAATACCGACAGTTTCACCTGTCATAGGTTCTCCAATTTTAGCTGGTGCAGCATATGAAGAGCCATCATTCATTCGACCTCTCATATATGGATCAATTGATAGGTACTTAACTTCAATAAGAATTTCATTATCTTCTAAAGATGTTATTACTTCATTATTGAGCTTCCAACAATCATCTTCTGGCATTCCTTTTGGTCTTTTGTTTAAAAGTAATTGTGTATTTTTATATTCCATTATTTATTCCTCTTTTATAATTCTTTGATTTCTTTTAGAAGGTCATTGAGCATGTCTTTAGCGTCGCCAAAGACCATGATAGAATTATCATATCCGAATAATTCATTTTGTATGCCAGCAAATCCAGTATTCATAGTTCTTTTATTGATGATAACTGTACGAGATTTATCGACATCAAGGATAGGCATTCCATAAATAGGACTAGATTGATCGTGTCTCGCTGCTGGATTGACCACATCATTTGCACCAAGAACTAATGCAACATCACAATCTTCAAATTCTGGGTTGATTTCATCTAAACTTTTTAATAAGTCATAAGAAACATTGGCTTCAGCTAATAACACATTCATATGGCCTGGCATTCTTCCAGCGACCGGATGAATTCCATACAGAACTTTTTTACCTTTAGCTTCTAAAGTATCAGCAACCTCTCTTGCAACATATTGTGCTCGAGCAACAGCTAATCCGTAACCTGGAACAATAATAATTTTTTCAGCGGAATCAAGAATCATTGCCGCTTCGATGGTAGAATAACTTTTAATATTCATTTTTTTTTGACTACCATCACTAATTACTTCTAATCCAACGGCACCAAAAATTACATTTGCCAAAGAACGATTCATGCCTTTACACATAATATTTGTTAGAATTAATCCCGATGCACCTACCAATGATCCACTGATAATTAATCCATTATTGCCAATTAAAAATCCTGTTGCAGCCGCCGCTATTCCTGAATAAGCATTTAATAATGAAATCACAACAGGCATATCTGCACCACCAATTGGAATGACTAAACCCATGCCCAACAAGAAAGATAATGCTAGTACAGCATAGAATATTGATTGGCTATCAAGAGTTCCTAAATTATTAATAGATAATAAGATGATAATTCCACCGAAAGCTAAGGCATTAAAAAATTGTTGTCCTTTGAAGACGATTGGTTTTCCTGATATAAAACCTTGTAGTTTACCAAATGCAATAAAACTTCCAGAGAATGTTAGAGTTCCAATGAATACACTGATACATACAATTAAAAATGGACTATTAGTTGTAGTAAAAAACTCTGAAGATGCAACCAATGCTGATGCTCCTCCACCAAAACCATTAAAAATAGCTACCATTTGTGGCATTTGTGTCATTTCAACACGTGCAGCAAACAATGCACCAATAGTAGAACCAATAATAAGTCCTATAGCAATCAATCTTAAATCTAGAATATCCGAAGAAACTAATGTTGCTACAATAGCTATTAACATTCCAACTGCAGCGATAATGTTTCCACTTCTTGCTGTTTTTGGATGAGAAAGACGTTTCAGTCCAATAATAAAACACGTTGCTGCGATGAGATAAAAGAGATTCATTTTTTCTTAAACATTTTTAACATTCTATCAGTTACTAAAAATCCACCTACAACATTAATGGTTGCAAAAATTAATGCAGCTAATCCAAGATAAGTTCCTAGTGTTCCACCCATTTCAATTGCAAGCATTGCTCCAACTACAGCAATTCCTGAAATAGCATTAGAACCAGACATCAAAGGTGTATGAAGAGTTGGTGGAACTTTTGAAATCACTTCATTTCCCACAAAGATTGCTAATATAAAAATTGTTAATAAATTAATATCCATTACATTGCCTTCAATGTTAGCTGATGTCTTACTTCGCCTTTTTCGATGAAAAGCATTCCATCAATGATTTCATCTTCTTTATTAAGCTCAAATCCATTTTCAGTATGGCAATGTTCGATAATAGCTTGAATATTTTTTGAAAAAAGTTGACTAGCATGTGTTGCCATAGTGCTTGGAAAGTTACTATTTCCATCAATTAGTATACCATTATAATGAACAACTTCATCTGTCTTTGTTAATTCGCAATTCCCTCCGTTTTCAGCAGCTAAATCCATAATAACCGATCCTGATTGCATTAAATCAACCATACTGGTAGGAATTAGTATTGGTGCAGGTCTATTTGGAACCAATGCTGTTGTAATAACTAAGTCAGATTTGGCAATTCTTTCTTTCATTACTTCTTGTTGACGTTTTTTATATTCTTTACTTGTTTCTTTAGCATATCCACCTGAACCCACTCCACCATCACTGTCGCTTTCTATTTCTACAAATTTTGCTCCCAAGCTTTCTACCTGTTCTTTTACCTCCGGTCTTACATCAAATACTTGTACTTTTGATCCAAGTCTTTTTGCAGTCGCAATTGCCTGTAAACCGGCAACTCCGGCCCCAACTACCAATGTTCTTGCTGGAGAAATTGTTCCGGCAGGTGTCATCAATAGGGGCATATATTTTCCAATATGGTGTGCTCCAATTAATACTGATTTGTAACCAGCAATACTAGCTTGAGAACTTAAAACATCCATTTTTTGAGCTAGAGTAGTTCTTGGAAGTAGATTTAACGAAAAGGCAGAAACTTGTTTTTCCTTTAGTGTTCTGACTAAATCAATATCTTTAATTGTTTGGAATAATGAAATCAGCAAAGAATTTGAATTTAATGAACGAATTTCATCTTCAGTTGGGGTATTAACTTTTACAACTATATCACAATTAAATACATTATTTTTTTCTACTAATTTAGCGCCAGCATCGAGAAATGATTGGTTTGAATAATGTGAAAGATTGCCAGCATCTTTTTCTACACAAAATGTATAACCTTTTTTTGTCAAATCCTTAACTGTAGAAGGAATGATAGCCACTCTTTTTTCAAGAGTTTTTGTTTCTTTTAATACCCCAATATTCATATTTACCACTACAATGTTTTTACGAGCATTATATTAGGATAAATTACTAAATTTTGCTATGGAATTATTTCCTAATATTGAACCCTTCAATACTTTTCATTTACCAGTTTCTGATTTACATACTATCTATGTAGAAGAATCTGGCAATAAAAACGGAAAACCCGTCATTTTTCTACATGGAGGACCAGGAGGAGGCGTAGATCCAAAATATAGAAGATATTTTAATCCAGATAAATGGCACATTATTATGTTTGATCAACGCGGATGTGGAAAAAGTACTCCCTTTGCAGAATTAAAAGAAAATACTACTTGGGACTTAGTAGATGATATTGAAAAAATCCGTAAGCATCTTTCCATTGATCGTTGGGTTATTTATGGTGGTAGTTGGGGAAGCACATTATTATTAGCATATAGTCAAACTTATCCAGATTCATGTAAGGCATTAATTTTGAGAGGAATTTTTTTAGTAAGAAAAAAGGAAATTCATTGGTTTTATCAAGAAGGAGCTAGTAAAATTTTTCCAGATAATTGGCAATCTTTTGTAGCGCCTATTCCAATTGAAAAGAGAAATAACCTACTTGAAGCCTATTACAATCTTCTAATTGGAGAAGATTCATCAAAAAAAATTGAGGCTGCGAAAGCATGGAGCACATGGGAAGGCAGTACAGTGAGACTTATCCAAGATAAAGATTTTATTGGTGATTTTTCTGATGAAAAATTTGCGGAAGCATTTGCTAGAATTGAATGCCATTATTTTATGAATAATGCATGGTTTGATTCTGACAATCATCTCATAGAGAATGTGGATAAAATTAGACATATTCCTGCAGTGATTGTTCATGGGCGATATGACATAATCTGTCCAGTTGAGAATGCCTGGGAGTTGCATCAAGCATGGCCCGAATCAGAGCTACATATCATCCCAGATGCTGGACATTCTATATTTGAAGAAGGAATAAAAGATAAGATTCTCGAGTATACAGAAAAGTTTTCTAGTCTTTAATTAGAAGAATAAGCTTGATAACCCGATTAATGTTCCAACAAGAAAAACTCCTGGATTAGCGATATCACTTACAGCAATAATCATACCTATAAAAGGCATGAGTTTATTTGCTAGATTACCTTTCTTCCTTAGAATATCTTTAGTTTTATCGCTCTCGATAGGTTCATTAAATTTTGCAAATTTTTCCAAATCGTTTTTGTTGGCCAAATCATTTTTTATATCTTCTTGTGGAAAACGGAGAATAAGCGAAACTCCTTTCTTCAATGGTGGCATAATTTCAAACGATTCAATTGATTTATTAAACTGTAAGGCGATTTGTGTAGATTCTTCACTATTTACAACTTCAATTTTTCTAACTGGATTACTAAAATCTGTATTTAATAATTCTGTACTGTCACTTTTTGCATCGTATACAGTTAAATAAAACCATTCTGATGAATACCAAGCAGTAATATTTTTTAGATCTATTTTTTTTGTTGATTTTAATTCAATAATTGTTCCATTCTCTCTCGAGTCAATACTCAAATCATTGATGGTATTATTTTGTCCAAATGATAAAGAACAAAATAGAAAAAAGATTAAAGACAATCTTAACATAATGCAATTTATGAAATTTTTGTGAGAATTATATGAGCAGAATCTAAAAAAACATTGTTCCATTATTTTTCATATAATATTTGTTTAGATTCTTGTAAAATAGTTTATTAATGAATAGCAAAAAAATTAGACAATCATTTATAAAATTTTTTGAAAATAAAAAACATCATAAAGTTGCAAGTGCTCCTGTTTTGCCTTATAATGATAAATCTTTGTTGTTCACAAATGCTGGTATGAATCAGTTTAAACCAATTTTCCTTAATTTAGAAAAACCAAAACATGTAAGAGTAGTAAATAGTCAAAA
>DTWI01000193.1 GCA_012963075.1 Fidelibacterota bacterium | reverse complement strand
TTTATATCCAGCAAAAATTATTTTATCTGCATTTCTATCAACATCAATCTGTTGAATACCAGTAATAACATTAGTAATAGGATAAGCTTCATTTGTTATTAAGTCATGTTTAAAAATATTGTAGACTCCGTTATAATCAGCTGTATAAAATAAAGTATTATCTTTTGATGCTACAGGATAAGCTTCATCGTGATTAGTGTCAGTAATTTGTGTAATAGATTCAGTATTGAAATCATACATAAAAATATCCTTTTGGGAAAAATCTATTTCCGAGATGTTAGTATTATTCTTATAACTTGATTGATCGGAACTAAAAAACACTTTATCACCATTCAAACTCCATGATGGAGAAAAATCAGAGAAAACATCATTTGTTAGATTTGTAACTTTTTCCGTTTTTAAATCAATAAGATATAAATCACTTGAATCGTCTTTATGGCCAATAAATACAATTTTATCATCTTTTGGGTGCCATGCTGTAGTAAACACGCCATCTAATCCAATAGGAATCTTTTTATATTTCCCATTTTTCACATTTACAATGATAATAGAATCTTCTTTTCCACTTTTAGAAGCAAAAGCAATCTGCTTACCATTTGGTGACCAAGATAATCCAGGTTGTAACCATTTTAATTCTTCAAAATCTGGAGAATTATTGCCACGAATTAATCTTTTTTTCTGTTCACCAGAATCGGTATTTAAAAGAATCAAATCCATATATCCTGATTGATCAGTAAAATAAGCAATGGTATTGCCATCTGGTGAAAACGAAGGACTAATATTATAAAAATTCTTTGATTTTGATCTATCGGTAAGTTTTTCAGAAAAATCAGACAATTTTTCTCGTTTGTTAATATCTCCCCAATATTCTTTCTTCAAGTAATCATGCCAATTTTCAGTCAATTTTTCAAAATCAATCCCTAATGCATTTTCAAAACCTTTCTCTGCATTCTGAGTTCTTTTCATTTGCTGAAATACTTCTCCAACTTTTTCTCTTCCATATTTATTTGTTATATACTTCCAAATTGATTGACCCCCTTTGTATGCCAGGATTGAATAATTGAGTTGATCAATTTCAGGTAAATTTTCTTCAATGGCCAAATCTCTTAAAACCATATCAGTATTGGTATCCCAATCTACAGAAAGAAACTCTGCTAACCCTTCATTGGCCCACAGAGGAACTTGAAGTAAAACACGTCCACTTAATACTCCCTGGACGTTCCCTCCATATACCATATCATTAATAATTGCATGCACAAGTTCATGGTGTATGACATGTTTAAATTGTGCGTAAGATCCTTCGAATGGAATAACAATTCTATTTTTATAGAGCTCAGTCACTCCTCCTATACCTTCAGACATATATACATTAACAATATTCGTTTGTTGAAAATCATTATGAGAAGTGTAAACAATAATTTTAATAGGTTGTTGACTTCTCCAACGTAAGTGTTTCCCAATTTGATCAAGCGACTCTTCTGCAATTGTTGATGTAAAAATTGCTAAATCATAATTATCGCCATAATAGTAAACATTAAAATTAGGACTAACGATAAAATTCCAATCGAATTCATTGTATTGAACTTTATTTTGACCAAAATATTGCCCAAACAAAGCTTGACTAAAGAGTGTTAAGATTAAAATAAAACGCATTGATAATTTTATATAATATTAGACATAATAAATATGAAAAAAGTAAAAATAATTAAATATTGGACAGATTTAATATAAGGATTAAGTTTTTTCATGCAATTACCAATATATTTTTTTGGAGATACACATTTTAAACTCCAAAAATCAAGTCAAGAAGATAAAAAAATTGAAAAATTTTCTCAATTTTTAAAAACAATCTCCGAGGAAAACAATAAAGGCAGTTTGTTTATTGTGGGCGATTTATTTGATTATTACTTTGAATACAAGAATAAAACTCCAGAGTATTACAAAGAAATATTTACATCACTAAAGGATATCCGACAAAAAGGTTTTGATATCTACTTTGTTGCTGGAAATCATGACTATTGGATAGGAGATTATCTAAAAAGTTGCGTAGAGGATTGTTTTCTTAATGATACCACAGTAGAGGCTAACAATAAGAAATTCTATATTACCCATGGAGATGGCATTCTATCATGGGATAAATCTTACCGTTTATTACGATGTATATTACGTAGCAAACTGTTTATTACATTATTTTCTTTACTTCCAGAAAAGATGGCCTTAAAAATTGCAAAAAAAATATCTCATGAAAGAAAAGATTCACATTATTTAGATCAAGAAAGAATTAATAGAATCCACAATGAATTAGAAACATTTGCATCAGAAAAAATTAATGAAGGTTTTGATTATATTATTATGGGACATTATCACCATTTTTATCAAAAAAAGTTAAATAATGGAAAATTAATTCTCTTAGGTGAATGTGATGAAAAAAATTATAACTATGCTGTTTTTAATGGAGATAAATTAGAAATCAAGAATTTCTAAACCTTATTACATAAGGTAACCATAATCGCATTTTGTATATGCAATCTGTTCTCTGCTTGTTCAAATACAATTGAATTATCTGAATCAATTACATTATCGGTTACTTCTCTACCGCGCTCTGCTGGTAGACAATGCATAAACAGATAATCGTTTTTTGCATTCTTGACTAACTCTGAATTTACTTGAAATGGAGAAAATATTTTGATGCGTTCATCAATTTCTTCTTTTTGGCCCATGGATGCCCATACATCTGTATAGATTACATCTGCATTGTGAACAGAATCAAGTGAGTGAGAGACTGACACATTAGATATGCCAACATCATTTGCAAGTGTAATCGTGTCTGCATCAGGAGAATATCCCTCAGGACACACGCAAACAAATTCAAAAGGAAGGACGATAGCAAGTCTAATCCAAGAATTAACGATATTATTCCCATCACCTAGATATACTATCTTCAGATTATCAAAAGACTCTTTCTTTTGTTCCCACACTGTAAAAATATCAGCCAATATCTGACATGGATGGTTGTAATCAGTTAATCCATTA
>DTWI01000192.1 GCA_012963075.1 Fidelibacterota bacterium | reverse complement strand
TGTTATCGAAGCTAATGTTTGGGTTTCTTTTTCAATTTTTACATTTTCTTTTGCTTCTAAGGCTTGATGAAGCCCTCCACTAAATCGTCTACCTGGAAGTATTCTACCTGTAAATTCATCAACGATTAAGACTTGGCCATTTTGAACAACATATTCTACATCTTTAGTAAACAATGTATAAGCTTTTAGCAATTGGTTTAGATAATGAATTTTACTGCTTCTTTGTGAATGTAATTGATAGGCTTTCTCTTTGTTCAATTTCTTTTGACTATCAGACAATGAACTATCATCATCAATATCACTTAACATTTCTCCTAGGTCAGGAATCGTAAAAGTTTCTGGGTTATCAGGAGACAAAGATTCTCTACCTTGATCAGATAAATCAACACTATTAGAATGTTCATCTATAGCAAAATAAAGATCTTCATCAAGCTCATGTAATTTCTTTTCAGCTATATATTCAGATTCAACATTATTAGCTAATTTTAAATTGCCTTGTTCTTGAAATAATTTTTGTAACATTCTATGTTTCGGCAATCCTCTTCTGGCTTTTAATAACAATGTACCAGCACGATTTAAATCTTCTTGAGATGGTTTTTCTAATTTTAAAGAATCTTCAGCTTTTCTTACCAGTTCAGATACTAATTGATTTTGTTGATGAACTAAAGATTGTACTGGGCGACGTAGGTCTATGTAAGACTGATTAATTGTTGTCTCTATAGGTCCAGAAATTATTAATGGAGTTCTGGCTTCATCTATTAATACACTATCTACTTCATCTATCACTGCATAATGATGTAATCTTTGTACTAAATGTTCAGAATCAATTGTCATATTATCTCTTAAATAATCAAATCCAAATTCGTTATTAGTTCCATAAGTTACATCACAGTTATAGGCTTTTTTTCTTTCTTCTGGAGTCATCGAATTCAATATATGTCCAACTGATATTCCTAAAGTTTCAAATACTTTACCCATCCATTCTGCATCACGTTGTGCTAAATAATCATTCACTGTAACAACATGAACTCCTCTTCCAGAAAGCGCATTTAAATAAATAGGCATAGTAGCTACCAAAGTTTTTCCTTCTCCAGTTTTCATTTCAGATATTTTTCCTTGATGTAATACAACTCCTCCAACCAACTGTTCATCATAAGGAATCATTTCCCAATCAATGTTTTGTCCAACAACGTCCCATTTTTTTCCGCACAGAAGTCGACATGCATGTTTTACTAAAGCAAAGGCTTCAGGTAAAATATCAGATAAAATGTTGTTTTCAATTTCTTTTCTTATCTTTTGTATTTCTTTTTTGTCTTCTAAGTTTTTTAGTTGTTTAATTTCTTGCTCAGAAATCTTCTTGATAACTTCATTCCGTAATTCTTTAGTTCTTTTAACAAGATAATCTTCATTTTTATCGTTAAGAGTATCATAGATTGAATTTATATCTTGAATTATAGGAGAAATTTTCTTGATTTCTCTACCAGATTTAGTACCAAATATTTTTGTTAAAAAACTCATATTTTTATAATGCTTTATAGATAGAATCTAATACACCATTTACAAAAGCAGTACTATCTTCAGAGCTAAATTTTTTTGCATTTTCAATTGCCGAACTAATTGTTACGCGATAAGGAATTTTATACTGTTTCATAAATAACATTTCAGAAATTGACATTTGCATAATTAATCTATCTATAACATTTATTCTTTCAATATCCCAATTTTCTAATGAGTTTTCAATTTTTTGATCTAACATCTTGTTATTATCTACAGTTTTTTGAAATAATTCATCAACAAATTCTTTGGTAAGATCATCAAAATTATATCGATTATTAATATCGCGAAGTACTTTATTTTCATCTTCGCTGGATAAATATTTTGCATATAAAGCTTGCAAAACTGCTTCTCTTGCTTTTTTTCGTTGTTGTTTTTTACCCATATACATTTATTATTTCATCCATTTATGATTCCATCTAACAAATTCATTTATTCTTCTTTCAGCAAGATGATTTGCTGCTTCAAGGGCAGATATATTATTTGCAACTGCATACTCAAAAATTCTCATTAAAATGTAGTATATACCTTTAACTTGGTAGCGAGCTTTTTCTTGATTATAACCTTGAAGCTCATTTGCAACATTCATTAATCCACCAGCATTAATTACATAATCTGGCACATACATAATTCCTTTTTTTAATAATAATTTTGAATCTCTGGATTCTTTTTCTAATTGATTGTTTGCAGCTCCAGCAATCACAGAACATTTTAAAGTTTTAATAGAAGCAGGATTAATGATTGCTCCTAATGCGCAAGGCGAAAAAACATCCAAATCCATAGATAATAATTCATCATTAGATATAGGAATAAGACCAAAATCTTCAATGGCTTTATTTAATTTATTTTTATCAATATCATAACCATAAATTTCTGCTCCGGCATCTTTAAGATGATTGCATAAATAGTATCCAACCTTCCCTAACCCTTGAACGCCAACTTTTAAATCTTTCATACTTATAATATTAAGTTTTTTCTTTAACGCAGCCTGCATTCCGATGTAAACACCAAGCGCAGTTAATATTGAAGGATCTCCGCTACCTCCCATTGCTCTTTTGATTCCAGTTACATGTTTAGTTTCCATTCTTATGTATTCCATATCATGCACAGACATTCCTACATCTTCTGCTGTAATGTATTTTCCATTTAAACTATTAACAAATTTTCCAAATGATCGTAATAATACTTCTGACTTATCTTTTTTAGGATCTGCAATAATAACCGCTTTACCTCCTCCTAAATTTAAATTTGCAATCGACGCTTTATAAGTCATGCCTTTTGATAGTCGTAATACATCAATTAAAGCATCCTCTTCATTTTTATAAGGATACATTCTACACCCACCTAATGCAGGACCTAATGCAGTACTATGTATTGCAATAATTGCTTTTAATCCAGAACTGGGATCATTACAATAAATAACCTGTTCATGATTTCTTTTAGAGATAGTTTCAAATACTTTTGTCATAGTTGATTTTTTCCTATTTTTTTAACTTTGAGTAGGCATTAATTATATCTTTAACTATTTCATGTCTAGTAACATCACTTTCACTTAGTCTGATAATTCCGATATTTTTGATATTTTTTAAAATCTTTAAAACTTCTACTAAACCAGAATTAGTTTTCTTTGGTAAATCAATTTGAGATATATCACCTGTAATAACTGCTTTAGATTCAATTCCTAATCTTGTTAAAAACATTTTCATCTGTATAGGAGAAGCATTTTGTGCTTCATCCAAGATCATTACTGCGCTATTAATTGTTCTACCGCGCATATATGCCAAAGGAATAATTTCTATAATTTTATTATTAATCAAAGTCTGAACTTTGTTTCTTGGAAGTAAATCATTCAGTGCATCATAAAGAGGTGCAAGATATGGATCAATCTTGTCGCGTAAATCTCCAGGTAGAAATCCTAAATTTTCACCAGCTTCTACTGCTGGTCTACATAACACAATTTTTTCAACCTCATGTTTTTCTAGTAAAGATATAGCATAAGCTACAGCTAGAAAAGTTTTTCCAGTCCCTGCTGGCCCAACTGAAATAATAATCTCATTTTCAAAAAATGCTTTTAACAAGTTCTTCTGGCCAATGCTCCTAGCATATACTGGCCCTTTCTTACCATAAAACAATACATCATCAATATTATTCTTAGGATTTAAGTCTTTTATATTCATTGCTAACAACTGTTTGATATCTTTTGTGCTTATGTTATTACCTTTCTTAACAGACTCTATCATATGACTTAATACTACTGAAAAGTCTTCAATATCTTTTTTTAGACCTTTACAAAAAAGATTATCGCCACGTATATCAATATTAACAGGAAGATATTGTTCAATAAAGGTGATATTTTGATCACTAATACCATAAAGAGAGATAAGATCTATGCCTTTTATCTCAAACGTCTTCTTCATTTTTCTTAATAGTTATGTTTAAATCATTTAACTGGGTTTCAGAAATAGTATTTGGAGCATCTTCCATAAGAGCAGATGCAGATGTAGTTTTTGGAAAAGCAATAACATCTCTAATATTATTCACTCCACATAATAACATAACTAATCTATCAAATCCAAATGCAATGCCTCCATGTGGAGGAGTTCCAAATTTGAGAGCATCAATGAAGAAACCAAATTTGTCGTTAATTTCTTTTTTTGTGATATTCATAATTTCAAAAATTTGTTTCTGCATTTTATCATCATGAATCCTAATAGATCCTCCTGCAATTTCATAACCATTAATCACAATATCATAACCTTTGGAAAGTACTTCTTCCGGACTTGAAAACAACTTTTTCATATCACTATCTTTTGGAGCTGTAAAAGGATGATTTACTGATTCAAAACGTTTTTGATCTTCATCCCATTTAAATAGCGGAAAATCAACAATCCATACTGGTTTAAATATTGTATTATCACAAAGATTGAGCATCTGTGCAATTTTTGTCCTCACTAATCCTAAAACTTTTAAAGCAAGTTGAGAATTATCACCAACTATAAAACATATAGAATCATTTTTTAGTTTATAGTTTGATATAATTTTAGATTGAAGGTTTTTATTAAAAAATTTGGAAATTCCTCCTTCTAGATTCTTCCCATTACATTTCATCCAAGTTAAGCCTTTCGCTCCAATTGATTTAGCATAATCATCTAATTCATCAATAATTTTCCTAGAAAAATGGCTTGAATCATCAACGGATAACATTGTAACATATTTAAGACCCTTAAAAGACTTGAAATCAGATTGATCTGAAAATTCTTTAAAGCTATTTAATTCCATTTTATATCTCAGATCAGGCTTCTCAGTACCATATTTGTTTATTGAATCATGATAAGATAAGATTGGAAATGGTTTCTTGATTGTTACATTATTCACTTTCTTAAATATAGTTGTAATTAAATCTTCAACAAGATTTCTTACATCTGACTCATCAACAAAACTCATTTCAAGGTCAATTTGTGTAAATTCAGGTTGTCTATCTGATCTTAAATCTTCATCTCTAAAACATTTGACAATCTGAAAATATTTATCAAACCCAGAAATCATAAACAATTGTTTATACATTTGAGGAGATTGTGGAAGTGCATAGAATTTTCCATGATGAATTCTACTAGGCACTAGATAATCTCTTGCTCCTTCTGGAGTAGATTTCATTAATACAGGAGTTTCAATTTCAATAAAATCTTTTTTTGAAAGGAAATTTCTTACAACCTGAGCTGCATTATGTCTTTTTATTAAATTATCCTGTAGAGTTTTATTTCTTAACTCGAGATAACGATATTTTAACCTATGTTCTTCAGTTGAAGCTCCCCTATCATGTATAGGAACCGGAAGTGGATTAGAAATACTTAATATATGCAATTCATCAGCTACAACTTCAATTTCTCCTGTTGAAATATTTTTATTAATGAAATCTTTTGTTCTAGCATTGACTTTACCACAAATACTGATTACATCTTCATTTGATAATGAATTTCCTTTATTAATTAAGTCTTTTTTATCAAGTATTATCTGTGTTTTTCCATATCGATCTCTAATATCAATAAAGATTATTTTTCCATGAATACGTAGAGAATTAACCCACCCACAAAGCCTAACACTGGAATTAATATGTGTTTTGTTTAATTCACCACAATTATGTGTTCTAGAAGGCATATATTTTTAATCTAATAATTATTCTTGTAATTCTTGTACATTTTCAACGAGTAATAATACCTTATCAGGTAAATCATCAGAAGGATCTGAATTAATATCAGCAATACCAGAAGAACAAGTAAATTTTAGATTACTGTCTTTGGTTTTTACTGATATTATTCCTTCTTTTAAATCTATAATTGAATTAGTATGATTTTTTAAAACACCAAAATACCCCTCAGATCCAGGACATTCAACATATACTGCATCATCAAAAATAAATGATTTGGTTGGTGTAATAATATCTAACTGAAAAGATTGGTTCATTTTTTATCCTTTTTTCGATTGCTTCATCAATTGATCCTTTTCGATTGCTTCATCAATTGATCCTACATATGAAAATGCATTTTCAAACAGTTCATCAACTTCACCATTAAGTATTGCTTCAAAACCTGCAATAGAATCTTCTAATTTTACATATCTTCCTTCCAATCCAGTAAATTGTTCAGCTACAAAGAAAGGCTGAGACATAAACTTTTGCATTTTACGAGCTCTTGAAACAACTAACTTATCTTCATCAGATAATTCATCCATTCCTAGAATAGCTATAATATCTTGTAAATCTTTATACTGTTGTAAAGTACTTTGGACAGACCTTGCAACATTATAGTGTCTATCTCCTACTACTCTCGGATCAAGAATCCTCGAAGTAGAAGTTAATGGATCAATTGCCGGATAAATACCAAGCTCTGCAATTTTTCTTTCAAGTACAGAAGTAGCATCTAAATGCGCAAAAGCTGTTGCAGGAGCAGGATCAGTTAAATCGTCTGCAGGAACATAAATAGCTTGGATAGATGTAATAGATCCTTTTTTAGTGGATGTAATTCTTTCTTGTAAATCTCCCATTTCAGTAGATAAAGTAGGTTGATATCCAACAGCAGATGGCATTCTACCCAAAAGTGCTGATACTTCAGAACCAGCTTGAGTAAATCTGAAAATATTATCTATAAAAAGCAGTACATCTCTACCTTCTTCATCTCTAAAGTATTCAGCCATAGTCAAAGCACTTAATCCAACTCTCAAGCGTGCACCTGGAGGTTCATTCATTTGGCCAAAAACAAGAGCAGTTTTATTAATTACACCCGATTCAGTCATTTCAGCATATAAATCATTACCTTCTCTTGTTCGTTCTCCAACACCAGCGAACACAGAAAATCCACCATGTTCTGTTGCAATATTTCGAATTAATTCTTGAATCAACACTGTTTTACCAACACCAGCTCCTCCAAATAATCCAGTTTTTCCACCTCTAGTATAAGGTTCCATTAAATCAACAACTTTAATTCCAGTCTCAAACATTTCAGAAGATGTTGTTAAATCTTCTTGAGCAGGTGGTGGTCTATGAATTGGTAGCCTTTTTTCATTTTTAACTTCACCTTTTTTATCAATTGGATTCCCAAGCACATCAAACATCCTACCTAAAGTTTGTTGACCTACTGGTACAGAAATTGGTTGATTCATATCAACAACTGTCGATCCTCGAACAAGGCCATCAGTAGAATCCATAGCAATAGTCCTAACAACACCTTCTCCCAAATGTTGAGCAGTTTCTAATACTAAATCTAATCCATCGTCTGTTTTAATAGATAGAGCATTCATAATTCTTGGTAGATGTCCACCTCCAAATTTTACATCTACTACTGCTCCAGTAATCTGTAATACCTTACCTTCTTTATTCATTCTAACCCCTTAATCTGCTAATGCCTCTGCTCCACCAACAATTTCTAACATTTCTGTTGTAATTGCTGCTTGACGTGCTTTGTTAAATTCTAATTTTAATTCTTTAATTATTTCCTTAGCATTCTCTGTTGCATTATCCATAGCTATCATTCTAGCAGCTTCTTCACTACTATATGATTCTAACATTTGTTGCCACATTTGCACTTTAATATGTTTCGGCATTAATGTTTTAACAGTTGATTCTCGACTTGGTTCATAATCATAATTATAATTTTTAATATTATAGTCTTTTGTGAAATCAATTGGTAAGACTTTCTCCATCATTAAGTCTTGAGATGCCAGATTCCTAAATCTGTTATAAATCACATTCACTTCATCAACTTCACCACTAGTAAATGAGTCAATAAATACATTTGCAATATCTGATGCAGTAGAAAAATTCATATCTTTCCAAAAATCGTAGAATGATTCTTTAACGTTATATTTTCTATTAGAAAAATATTCTGATGATTTTTTTCCTAAGCAAAATAATTGAACTTTTTCTTTACCAAATTTTTCAATTTCTTTTTCAGCTAACCTTATGACGCTAGAATTAAAAGAACCAGCAAAACCTCTATCGCTTGTAATAACAATCAATCCTTTATTTTTGATATCTCTTTTTTTAATCAAATCAATATTTGAGGAGGATATTTCAGGTAAAATTCTGCAAATTAAATCTTGCACATTTTTTGAATACGGTCTTGAAATTTCCATTCTTTCTTGTGCTCTTTTTACCTTAGCAGCTGCAACCATTTTCATAGCTTTAGTTACCTTCTGTAAACTGCTTACAGATTTAATTCTTTGTCGAATGTCTTTAAGATTAGCCATTTTAAAATGTTTTTTTGAATTCCTCTATTCCCCTATTCATTGCTTTCTCTAAATCATCACTAATATCACCTTCTTGACTAATTTTATCTAAACAATCAGAATATTTAGTCTGAAAATGTTCAAGCAATCCTGTTTCAAATTCTTTTACTTTATCAAGATTAATATCATCTAAATAACCTTTCCCAGCTGCATAGATAATAACTACTTGATTAGAAACAGACATTGGAACGTATTGGTTTTGCTTTAATATTTCTACCATTCGACGTCCTCTGGTAATTTGTAATGCTGTTGTTTCATCTAAATCTGAAGCAAATTTTGCAAATGCTTCTAATTCTCTAAATTGAGCCAAATCTAATCTCAGTTTACCGGCAATTTTTTTCATTGCTTTTATTTGAGCATTTCCTCCAACTCTAGAAACTGACAATCCAACATCAACAGCTGGTCTAACACCACCATTAAATAAACTTGTATTTAGATATATTTGTCCATCAGTAATTGAAATAACATTTGTTGGAATATACGCAGATACATCTCCCTCTTGCGTTTCAATAATTGGTAGCGCGGTTAATGATCCAGATTTTAAATCTTTAGAAAGTTTTGATGCTCTTTCAAGAAGTCTGCTATGTAAATAAAAAATATCACCTGGAAATGCTTCACGTCCTGGAGGTCTTCTTAAAACTAATGACATTTGTCTATATGCAACAGCTTGTTTTGATAAATCATCATAGACAATCAATGCATGCTTTCCATTGTCTCGATAATATTCACCCATTGCACATCCAGAATACGGAGCAATATATTGGAGCGGTGCAGGATCCGACGCATTAGCAACCACTACTGTTGTATAGTCCATTGCACCATTTAATTCGAGTTCTGCCACTAGTTTTACAACAGTGGATGCTTTCTGCCCAATTGCAACATAAATACAATAAACGGGACTATCTGTATTATGTGATGATTTCTGATTGATAATA
>DTWI01000191.1 GCA_012963075.1 Fidelibacterota bacterium | reverse complement strand
GAAGATTTTGAAGATGCAAAAGATAAAGTTATCATGGGTGTTCAAAGAAAGAGTATGATTCTTTCTAAAGAGGAAAAGAAAATTACTGCCTATCATGAATCTGGTCATGCTGTTGTTGCTATTTTTACCCCTGAAGCAGATCCTGTTCACAAAGTAACAATTATTCCTCGAGGAAGAGCTCTTGGTGTTACTATGCAGCTACCTTTAGATGAAAAACACGGATATTCAAAAAAATATATTACAGGTAGGCTTGCCGTGATGATGGGAGGCAGATCTGCAGAAAAAATAATTTTTAATGAAATTACGACAGGTGCTTCAAATGATATTGAAAGAGCAACACATATTGCTAGAAAAATGGTTTGTGAATGGGGAATGAGTGATAAGCTAGGTCCAATATCATTCGGCAAAAAGAATGAAGAAATTTTTCTAGGCAGAGAAATACAATCGCATAGAGACTATAGTGAAAAAACTGCTCAAGCAATTGATAATGAGGTAGTACGTTTTATAGAAAATGCACAAAAAGATTCTCATCAAATCCTAGAAGAAAAAATAGACCTGCTACATTTAATGGCTAGCGAACTCTTAGAACACGAAACGATTGATGAAAAAGATATTAAATTGTTAGTTAAAGGAAAAAAACTTTCAAAAAAAGAAATTAGTTAGTGAATATTTCTGAATTCAACTATTGGTTAGCTTCCAAAGAAAAAGAACCTCTGATAATGGGTATACTCAATGTGACTCCTGATTCTTTTAGTGATGGAGGTTTGTATTATGATACGCAGAAAGCGATTGATCATGCTTTATTAATGATTGAAGAAGGTGCTGATATGATTGATATAGGTGGAGAATCTACTAGGCCATTTTCTGATTCAGTATCTGTAGAAGATGAACTTTCGAGAGTATTGCCAGTAATTGAAAAATTACGTAATAAAACAGATATAGTTATTTCTATTGATACTACTAAATCACATGTAGCAAGAGAATCTTGTATTGTTGGTGCAAATGTTATTAATGATATTAGCGGAATGTTGTCTGATGATAAGATGATTAATGTTGTTAAAGAATTTAATTGTCCAGTTATATTGATGCATAGCAAAGGAAACCCAAAAGTAATGCAAGAAGATCCTAAATATGATAATTTGATTTCAGAAATCAAATCACATCTTTTAGAGAGAGCAAATCATGCAACTAATAATAATATCGACAAAAATAATATTATATTAGATCCAGGAATAGGTTTTGGTAAGACTATTGAACATAATTTTGAAATTATTAATCAGTTAGAAGAGTTAACTTCACTTGATTATCCATTATTGATTGGAGCTTCTAATAAATCATTTATTGGTGAAACATTAGATATTGGTGAAGATGATAGACTACAAGGAACTATTGTTTCTAACACCGTTGCATTTGCGAAAGGGTGTAAAATTTTTCGAGTACATAATGTAAAAGAGACAAAAAGGTCTCTAACAATTGCAAATAAAATTTTTAACTCAAATGATTTAAATACCTAAATTATATATTATGAATTTATTTGAAATAAGTTTTCTAAAATTTACGCTTACTGATTTACTTGATTTGGTTTTGGTAACTTTTATCTTTTCTTATTCTTATAGTTATTTCAGAGGAACAAGAGGTGGACAAATGTTAATCGGTCTGCTAATTTTGTTTTTTGCTGGTTTTGTGGTAAATATATTTGGTTTTAGAGCCACATCTTGGTTACTTAATTTATTTCAAGCAGTTTGGGTAGTAGTTTTTGTTATTTTATTCCAACCAGAAATTAGAAGGTTATTAACTGCTCTTGGACAAAATAGAATTATTAGAAGATTATTTCAGATTGAAGGGATTTCTATTGAAGATGAAATTGTTACATGTGTCGGTGAAATTCGCAAACAAAAATGGGGAGCAATTATTGTTCTTGAAAGAGAAAATTCATTAAAAACTGTTAGTGATGATGGAGTAAAGATGGGATCGGTCTTCAGTCCTGAATTAATTATGTCTATTTTTAATCCATATTCTTTATTACATGATGGTGCTGTTATTATTCATAGCAATATTATTGAAGCTGCTGCATGTATATTACCGTTAACTGAAAGTAAAACACTTAACCCCGAAATGGGTACTCGACATAGGGCTGCCTTGGGTATTTCTGAAGAAAGTGATGCGCTAGCAATTGTAATATCTGAAGAAACTGGAAAAATTTCTGTTGCCGAAAATGGACATTTTATAAGTTCCTCTCTTAGTTTAGATGAATTAAATATTCTCCTAAAGCGTAAGTTAGTTAGTATAGAAAAGGGGTAGTTATTCTAAAAGATAAAATATTGGATTTAATGAATCGTTCTGACTTCCTTACACTGGCAACAAGTGTTTCAGGGAATTCTTCAGCAGCTAATGTTTATTTTGCTAATGATGGTTTAAACATATATTTCTTTACATTCAATCCAAGTAGAAAAGCAACTCAAATTGCTTTTAATCCTCATGTTCAATGTGTTATTAGACCAGAAAATGAAGATGGGATTAAAGAACTTCAAATTGATGGATTTGCAGAGAAGATTACAGATAACCATGAAAAAGAAAAAGCTAAACAATTAATTTTAAATGTTACAAAAGCATTTGAAAGTTATATGAATGATGAGTTTCTTATCGAAAATGATGTTGTTGGTTATTACAAGATTAAACCAACCGTAATAAAATATGTTGATTTTTATGCTGAGAAACAATTTGAATGGATGGAGCTTCCAGATAATAAACCAAGTTTATCATCTCAAATTATTGGATCTCTAACTCGTAAAATCAAATACTTTATCACAGTTATAAGAGCTCCTTTTTTAACAGCGACAATTGCTCCTATTTTACTCGGTTCATCTATTGCTTATTGGGAGTTTAATCAATTTAATTGGAATATTTTCTGGCTAACATTTTTTGGAGCTATTTTCGCTCATTGTGGTACCAATGTAATAAACGATTATTTTGACCATACATCTAGAAATGATGAAACAAATAAATTATTTAGTCCTTTTAATGGTGGATCTAGAGTTATTCAATCAGGTTTAATGACTCCTGCAAATGTCTTGCTTCTTTCTATAGGATTTTTTGTTGCAACAATTATAATTGGACTGAAATTAAACTATGATTTACATGGTGCTTATTTTGCGCTATCACCTTTAATGTATTTGGGATTAATTGGAGTCTTTTTAGGTGTAATGTATACAGGATTCTTGAGATTATCTTATAATGGTCTAGGTGATATTGCTGTATTTTTAGGATTTGGTCCTATAATGGTTTATGGTGCTGCATATATGCAGAATCAGTCTGTTGATTTGTTTACAACATTGTTATTTTCAATTCCAGTTGGGATATTTATTGCTTTGGTTTTATTTATTAATTGTTTCCAAGATTATAATGCTGATAAAGCAACCAACAAAAATAGTTGGGTTGTTAGGCTTGCAGGACCAGGTGAAAAAGCTAATTATAGAATTCCATTTAAAGTTTGGCAATATTCTATGATTATAGCTTTTGTAATCATTGCATTGGGTTCTATAAAGATTAATCCGGTAGCATCAATAGCATTATTGCCAATTTTTCTATTCCATTTTGCATCAAAGAAGGGTAAGAGTTGGTTAAATGAATGGGAAAAAGAAAATGCCAACATTGAACAACTTCCATACGAATTATTAATTGTGAATGTTTCAACAATTGGAATACATTTTTTAACTGGAATTTTATTAACAATAGGTTTTTTAATAAGTGTATGGATTTAAAAGAAAAATATAATTCTCTACTAGAAAAATTCAATCAGATTAGGAGGTATCTTTGACCTTGAAGGCAAAGAGACTTCTCTTACTGAACTAAAAGAAAAAATATCAGATCCTTCTCTCTGGAAAGATAATCAAAAAACAGCATCTCTAATGAAAGAAATATCTATATCTGAAAAAGATATAGAATTAAGAAAAAAATTAATTCAAAAATCAAGCGATATTGAAG
>DTWI01000190.1 GCA_012963075.1 Fidelibacterota bacterium | reverse complement strand
ACTTTAAAATCCATATCTCCATAGAAATCTTCAGTTCCCAAAATATCACTTAATACTGCATGATTTTCACCGTCAGTGATTAATCCCATTGCAATACCAGCAACATGCTCTTTAATAGGCACTCCTGCGTTCATCATAGCTAATGAGCCACCACAAACTGATGCCATAGAAGATGATCCGTTTGATTCTGTAATCTCAGATACAATTCTTATTGTATAAGGAAATTCTTCCCCAGAAGGCAAAATTGGTTTTAATGATCTTTCAGCCAAATGTCCATGACCAATCTCTCTTCTATTCGTGAAACCAATTCTTCCAGTTTCTCCTACACAGTAAGGAGGGAAATTATAGTGCAACATAAATGATTTTTTATAATCACTCGCCATTGAATCAATAATTTGTTGATCTCTGCTTGTTCCTAAGGTAAGCGCAACGATTGCTTGCGTTTCACCTCTAGTGAATAAAACAGATCCATGAACTCGAGGCAATAATGATGGAACAATACTAATTGCTCTAATATCGTCTAATCCTCTACCATCAACTCTAACTTTTTTCTCTAATACAGTTTTTCTCACTGCATTTTTAAACATAGTTTTAACATATTCTTTTACTTCAGAATATATCTTTTCATCTTCTAAATGTGGGTCTGATGCTTCTTTAACTATGTCGTTATACGCATTTTCTCTCTCTTTTTTGCCTTTGATATCAAAAAGTTTATCAATCTTTGATGAATAGGTTTTATCGAGAGATTTTTCAATCTCATCACTCAATGATTTTGAATCATCAATTTCATAAGAATTATCAAATTGATCTTCAAATTCTAACTGTAAATCAACAATGTCATTAATACCTTCCATTGCAATGTCTAATGCTTCTAAAATTGTTTTTTCAGGTACAAAATTAGAACCACCTTCAATCATACAAATTTTATCTTTTTTACCGGTTACCATCAAATCTAAATCAGATGACTCCATTTGTTCCAATGTAGGATTTAAAACATATTCTCCGTCAACTAAGCCTACTTTAACAGAAGCTATTGGACCATCAAATGGTACTGGAGACAATAACAATGCCGCAGAAGCACCAATTGCTGCTACTACATCAGGTGTATTCACACCATCATAAGACATTGTGGTTAACATGATTTGTAAATCATTTCTATAATTCTTAGGAATTAAAGGTCTAATTGGACGATCTGTCAAACGCGAAGTTAAAACTTCAGCATCTGTTGGTTTCGCCTCTCTCTTAAAGAAACCTCCGGGTATTTTTCCACCCGCATAATGTTTTTCTCTATATTCAACCTGCATCGGAAGAAAGTTTAAACCTTCTCTCGGTTCAGACGAACAACATACTGCTGCAAGCATTGCAGTGTCTCCATAAGTAATAAATACGGATCCACCCGCTTGTCTTGCTATTTGGCCAGATTCAATTTTTAATAGTCTGCCAGCTATATTTTTTTCTACTTTTATCATATTCTCTCTTTATAATCCTCTTATGGATAGTTTTTCTATTAATTCATCATAACTATCACTATTTGTTTTTCTTAAATACTTTAATTGTTTTTTTCTTTGTGACACAAGTTTAACCAAACCATGTCTAGAATGAACATCTTTTTTATGCTTTTTAACATGACCAGTTAGTAATCTAATACGATCAGTAAGAAGCGCTATTTGAGCTTCACTACTGCCTGTGTTTTTTTCATCCAATCCAATGTCTTGGATAATCTTGTTTGTTTCTTTACTATATTTCATAATTTTCCTTGGAAGAATCTATCAATTTAATACATACTTCCTTGTCTTTTTCAATTTGTTTGATCAATGCTTCTTTATTGTCAAACTTCTTTTCATTCCTAATTTTGAATAAAAATTCAATATGAAAATCTTTATCATATAAGTCGCTGAATTTATTAGATAATATGTGAACTTCCATAACAAATTTTTTTTCATTAAAAGTAGGTCTAAATCCAATATTGCACATGCCAAAGTACTTTTCTCCCTCTAAAGTAACTCTTGAGAGATATACTCCATTTTGAGGAAGAACTTGATACTTATTAATTGCAATAAAGTTTGCAGTAGGATAATTCAATGATTTCCCTCTATGTGAACCATGAACAACCTTTGCTTGAAATCCATAAAATCTTCCTAATAATGGTGGTATAACGTCCAATTTTCCATCTCTAATTAATTCTCTTATGATAGTACTTGAAATTGCTCGATTATCAACTTTTCTAATATTTGGAATAAAGATTTCAATACCATTGTTTAAACAAAATTCGATAAGAAAATCTATATTTCCTTTTTTCTTAAAACCAAAATAATGGTTCTTTCCAACAGCAATTAGTTTAGGATTAAATATTTTTTTAATAATCTGATTTGCAAAATCAGTAGCAGACATTCTCGAAAACTGTTTTGTGAATGGAATAACCAAAACTTTATCAATACCCATTTTTTCTAATAATTCTATTTTTGAATCAATGCTTTGAATATTGATTGGACTATCCCCATTTCCCAACACATAATAAGGGTTAGGATCAAAAGTAATCACACATGATGGAATAGAGTGTTTTCTTGCATACTTAACAATGTGATTTATCACATCTTTATGCCCTAAGTGGATACCATCATAGTTTCCAACACTAATAACAGATGCACTTATTGGAGATAAATTTTCAAATGATTTTATGATTTCCATTTTTCTTCGAATTTTTCTACTGTTAGTGAATCGTCAATAATAAAAGAACCAACTTGCGTACGGGTTAATTCAATTAAGTGTCCTACAGTTCCTATTTTTGCACAGATTTCTTCTGCCAAAACCCTAATATAAGTGCCTGAAGAACATTCAACTTCTATTGATAACATATCTTTTTTATATAAGGAACAATGTAAGTCTTTAATTTCAATTTCTTTTGGATTCCTCTCTACGGAGATATTTTTTCTAGCTAACTTATAAAGACGAACTCCATTGATTTTTCTTGCAGAATACATAGGAGGTTTTTGCATGTGTTTTCCAATAAAAGATTTAGCCAGTGTATTCAAATCAATATCTTTAATCTCTGGAATATCTTCTTTCTTTATAATAGACCCTGTAAGGTCTTTTGTATCGGTCTTCTCCCCCAACTTTATAATCCCTTT
>DTWI01000189.1 GCA_012963075.1 Fidelibacterota bacterium | reverse complement strand
TCCTGCCGGGTATTATATGCTTAATAATAAATTCATTAAATATTGGCAACTTCCTAAAGGAAGGCAGGAAAACCCGACAAAAGAAGAATTAGTTGAATTGTTAAAATCATCAGTCCAATATCGATGTATTTCTGATGTTGAAGTAGGCAGTTATTTAAGTGGTGGACTGGACAGTACTTTAATCACAGCATTAGCAAGGAAGATAGACTCATGGACTGTAGGCTTTTCGTCAATGAACGAATTTGATTGGGGAAGATTAGGGGCTCAATATATAGGAACAAATCACAGAGAAGTCCTTGTTAATGAAGAGGAGTTTCTTCAAATAGCTGAATCAATAATCAAGAAAAGAAAGGAACCTTTATCTGTTCCTAATGAAATCCTATTATATAAAATGACGCTAGAAGTAAAGACTAAGAATACAGTTATTCTTTCTGGTGAGGGGGCCGATGAACTATTCTTCGGTTATGATAGGATCTTCAATTGGGCAAGGAATAATAATTGGGATTTGGATTCTTTTGATTCTCATTATTCTTACGGTTCACACAAAGATAATGAAATCCTAGAGGATGTTTTAGCACCATTTATGGATTATGGGAATCCTATTGATGTGGTTGCTGCTTTTTTCCAAATTGCCCATTTACATGGTTTATTACGCAGATTGGATAATGCAACCATGCTTTGTTCTGTTGAAGCAAGGGTACCATTCGTTGACCATCGATTAGTTGAGCGGATGGCAGGAGTTTCTTACGATTACCGTGTACAAAATCAAATTTCAAAATATCCTTTAAAAACAATTTTTCAAAAATATTTACCTAAAGAGATAATAAATAGAAAAAAGGTAGGATTCCCTGTACCTCTATCAAATATATTTTCAGATAAAAAACCCCTAATGGATCAATGGTTACGTTTTAATCTGGATACATTAGGAATTAAACAATAAAGATTAAGGAATTAAAATGAGAGTTATTATTCTAGCTGCTGGGAAGGGTGAAAGGTTAATGCCTTTAACAAATAATACACCAAAAAGTTTGTTGGAGTTGGCGAATGGTACATCAGTATTGGAATCACAATTACTGAGTATTCACGCTGCTGGTATTCGTGACGTGGCAATTGTAACCGGATATCTGACAGAACAAATTGAAGCCAAAATAAATAAATATTCTCAAGAATATAATATAGAGTTCCAAATTGTTTATAATCCATTCTATGATGTTTCCAATAATCTGATTTCCTTGTGGCAGGCTAAACATTATATGAATGAGGATTTAATTATTATTAATGGGGATGATATATTTAAAGATTCTGTAATTAAGGGATTAATCAATCACGATAAGAGTCAACAGTTGTGTATGGTAATCGATCGAAAAGAAACATATGATCCGGATGATATGAAATTGATTATTGAAAAGGATCGTGTTCTCAGAATTGGGAATCAAATATCTGAAAATAAAGCCAATGGAGAATCAATCGGTATGATTCGATTGATAGGGGATGGTAAAGAATGGGTGGTTAAAACCATGGAAAAAATGGTACGTAAAAAAGAAAATCTCAATGTTTTTTATTTAGAAATATTCCAGGAACTTATTAATCAGGGAACAATGATGGAATATTATGAAGTTGACGCCGATGACTGGGCAGAAATTGATTTTCACCCGGATTTGGAAGATATTCGTAAAGAAATATTTAATTTTGATAAGGATTGGCTAGCCTAACCAAAATAATTATTATCTAATATTTTATTATGATCACTCTGTTTAAACAAAATTGTATTAGAAAATATTATTATTTATTTATTTTG
>DTWI01000188.1 GCA_012963075.1 Fidelibacterota bacterium | reverse complement strand
ATTATATAAGGATTTGGCATATACTTATATAGCGAAGCAGTGATATCGGTAGCTACTCCCATTTTTATACCAGCTTTCCTCATTTTTTTCATTGTGTTCATAATAGTTTCATCAGTTAATGTAAATCTTCTGGAAGTTGAACCCATATATCCACCATCTTGATTAATCAACTGATATGGAACCAATGTAGGTACAGCAAAAACATTATTTTTTTTCATTAATCTGATTGTTTTATCAGTTCGCGGTAGTGGATGTTCAATGCAATCTGCCCCAGCTTCCACTGCCATATCAATATATTGAGTTTCCGCATCAACAGTAACTCTAAGACCCAATCGGTGTGCTTCATCAATAGCAGCTTTTATTTCTTCTGGAGTATAGTGACTACTCAATTTGATAAGATCAGCGCCATTATGAAACTGAAGACGTACTGCGTCAACCCATTCATCGGCACCTGTTGCTATACGAATACTTGCATCAGGATAATCAGGGGCTATTTGTAAACCACCCTCAGCTCCATGGCCACCACGACCAGTTATTAATTGTCCAGCTGCAAAAATTCTTGGCCCGGGTAATATATTTTGACGAAAATAATTGTTTAAAATAAAAGGGGCACGTCCATGCGATGCAACATCACGAACAGAAGTAATTCCACTTTCTAAAAAATATCTCATTCGCTCAAATCCTCTAAGCGCCGCATCAGCTTGAGATTTAGAAGTTAATTCTTCAGGAGTGTTAAACTGTTTAACATATGTGGTATGGACATGTAGATCAATTAAACCCGGCATTACCGTTTTACCTGATGCGTCAATAATTTCAACATCAGTTGGATAGTTTGTATCATCTGCATCAATAATTCTAGTTATTGTTTTCCCTTCTAAAATAATTGTAGCTAATCGTACTGACGAACCTGTCCCATCAAATAAACGACCACCAACTATAACTATTTTGTCTTCATGATCACCATATCCCTTTGATTGAGGAACGCGTCTTAAATCATCAGTTGTAACAGAATTCGAATCAAACCATCTTGTTCTATCATAAGGTTTTTTTTCCTGAGCTAGAACCTCAGTAGAATGAATAGATATTGAAAGGGCAAATACTAATTTTATTATATATTTCATTTTATTACTCCTTAATCATTACGAAGTCTCTTAATTCATTCAAAAATCTATCAAAAGAAGGTTGATGATTATACATCATATGCCCACCTTCAAATTCTGAAAATTTTACTCTGCTAGGATCAATCCCATTTTCATGAATTGTATTAGTGGCAGTAAAACAAGGTGTTGCTAAATCATATATACCGCAAGCTATATAAACTTTAAAATCAATATTTTCTCTCATCGCACGACCAATATGAGGAGCAACATTCACAAACCTTGGCCATCCATTCTGAGTTGAAACCCAATCCCAATTTTTGCCAAGTTCTGAATCACCACTACGGTATAGCCTCTTGATATCTACACCAATTTCAGCTAACCAAGTGTGAATTGCTGATACATATGCTGCGGAAAAACCTTCGCTTGAAATATCCGCATCTGGTCTTTGACCCGCCACTATATAATCTTTACCTTTATATCGAGAATCGAGGCGTCCAACCGAGTAACCTTCATCTCGAAGTAATTCTTTTCTGAAACTACTCGCATCGACTCTTAGGTTAGAATTGAGAATAAATTGTTTAGATAATCCTGAATAATAGGCAATCCTTTCTGCAATTTGATTTTTTTCCCTTTTAGATATACGAGATCCTTTAACTAGGGCTGGGGCTAGTTTGTTTAAACTGAATTCTTTCGCCTCTTCATAAAAAGATTCTAAAGATTTATTCGTTTTGACCTTGCCATGATAATATGCTGTAGACGCATATGTGGGCAAGTAGCCCACATAAGGTGAATTATTACCTGGAGTAAATCGGATATGCTGTAAGTCTATTGCTGGAGAAACCAATATAATGCCATTAATTTCAATATTGGTTAAACTGCCATTGCGAAGTTCATTAAGCATCTGAGGGCCTCGGATTCCACCATAACTCTCACCAAGAATATATTTAGGCGAATTCCATCGATTGTTATCTTGAATCCATTGGCGAACAAATTTGGAAATAGTTTCCGCATCCTGCTGCACACCCCAAAATTCTTTATTCTCGTGTTCACCCATGGCCAAACTATACCCAGTACCAATGGGGTCGATGCAAACTAGGTCAGCCACATCAAGTGGCGTCAGGTGATTATCCACCAGTTCATATGGTGGAGATCCATCATCCGTTGCATCTGAAGGAACCTTAACTACCTTAGGCCCCATAACTCCCATGTGAAGCCAGAGAGATGCCGAACCCGGACCACCATTAAAAATAAAAATAACTGGACGATTTGGATCATTCTTTACCGATCGATATTCGGTGACAAAAATGGATGCCATAGGATTATTGAATTTATCCTTTTCATAAAGGATAGTTTCATAATGGGAAGCTAAATAGGACAT
>DTWI01000187.1 GCA_012963075.1 Fidelibacterota bacterium | reverse complement strand
ACAAAAATGTTGTTTATATATACTTTCTTGCCTTCGTTAAAAATAAAATTAACATCAATTGAATCTTCACCAACAGGGACAATTTCTGGATTAACATTGCTAAAAATATACCCTTCATTATTATAAACACTCATCATATCTTCAAAAACAGATTTTTCAAAATTTTCTTTTGAATACAAATCTCCTTCTTGTAAGCCTAGAAGTATTTCCAATGTTTCAGAATTGGCAATTTCATTTCCTTCAAATGTAAAATTGCGATATTTATATTTGTTTCCTTCATTTATTGTTAAAAAAAGTGTCAGAGAATTATCGTCTTCATTTATAACTAAAGTATCTTTCAAAACACTAAAATCACGATACCCTTCGTTTTGATAAAATGCTTTTAAGATATCTTTATCTTCTTTAAATGATTTTTCATTAAAACTTTTTACCCAAAAACTATACCATTTTCGTTCTTTTGTATCTTTGAGTTCTTTTTTTAATTTTCGATCTGAAAAATTATCGTTTCCTACAAAATTAATATTCCTAAGACGAAATTTATCATTTTCTTTGATACTAAAAACAACATCCCTAGCATATTCATTACGTACTAAAGTGTCCTGTGGAACCTCAATAAAGGATTCAACTTCTACAGAAAAATATCCATCTTCTTGATAGATTTCTTTTATCTTTTCTTCTGCTGATGATAGAAAGTTTGGTCTTATTCTTTGCCCAATACGTAAATCAATTTTGTCGGTAAATCTTCCTTCTCTCATTGAATTTCCACGGAAAATAATATTATTTAGCGTTGGGCTTTCTTTGACTTCAATAGTAATCTCTACTCCATATTCAGATTCATTGTTAAGAACAATATTGATATCATCAAACAGGTTAAGATCCCATAATCTTGTCAAAGCTGTTGAAATATCTGCTCTTTGTATTGTGGTGCCATCTCTCAAGCCTGCAGAATATTTAATCATTTTATCAGAAGTAGTTGTATTTCCTTCAATATTAACACGGTATAGATTTACGTCCTGAGCAAATCCAACAGTAATCAATAAGAAAAAAAGAACAAACGTATGCTTATTATTCATTTTTAGTTTAAAACCTTACCATATTTTCTTTTTCGTTGTCCAAAATTATTTAAGGCAGAAATTAAATCATCTTCTGCAAATTCAGGCCAATTTTTTTTACTAACGTAAATTTCGGAATAGGCCGATTGCCATAACAAAAAATTACTTAATCTACTTTCTCCGCCAGTTCTAATAATTAAATCTGGATCTGGCATTGTAGGGGCATATAGATAGTTTTTAAAAATTTCTTCATCTATATATTCATCATTAGATGCAATAATCTTATTTATAGCATCCACAATTTCTTGACGACCACCATAGCTAAGAGCCAGCGTTAAAACTAGCCCAGTATTATTTTTTGTACTTTCAATAACTTCCATAATTAATGTCTGCAATTTGGCTGGTAAATCCTCTAATTTTCCAACGACTTTTAAGGCAATATTGTTCCTATTTAACTTTTCTAATTCATTTTTTAAACTAGACGATAACAATGACATTAAATCGTTGATTTCTTCTTTAGGTCTTTGCCAATTTTCTTTAGAAAAAGTGTAAAGCGTTAAATGAGCAATTTTCAGACGAACACACGCTTCTACAATACTTCTTACTGTTTCTACTCCTTGAATGTGGCCTAATAGTCTTTTCATTTTTTGATTTGTAGCCCACCTACCATTCCCATCCATTATAATACCAATATGGACAGGTAAATTATTTTCATGTTCTAATTTTAGACTCATAATGACATTACTTTTTTTGCTAAATCAACAAAAATATTTTTAATTTCAGAATCTTTTTCTTGGAAGACAATAGGATTACCATCATCAATAGATTTCATTAAATCGTTCGAATACGGAATTTCAGCTAAAAATGGAATATTTAATCTTTTACTTTCGTCTAAACCTCCACCTTTTTTGAAAAGATGGAATTTCAATTGAAACGAACCATCATTTCCCACTAGGATTTTTTCATCATTAACAACAATATGTGAATCTGCACTATTAACCGCTACGCCCTTAATGTTCATATAAGACATGTTTTCAACAACCCCTAGTAAATCTGTTTTCACTTTTCTAAACATATCGGCACCTTTTCTTACATCCGCTAATGCAATATCGTTTGGTGTGGTTACAATAATTGCTCCATCAAGTGGTATTTTTTGTGAAAGAGTCAACTGAACATCGCCAGTTCCTGGCGGTAAATCAAGAATTAAATAATCTAAATCTCCCCAAACAACATCTCTAAAAAATTGTTCCGTCATTTTTGCTACTAATGGACCTCTCCAAACCACAGGAGCCTGATTCCCGCTAATAAATCCAAAACTCATTAGTTTTAAGTTATTTTTTTCAAGTGGGATAATTTTTTTGCTGTCATTGACTTCTGGATTTTCATTAATACCCATAGTAATAGGAAGAGATGGGCCATAAATATCTAAATCAAGTAAACCAGTTTTGCAACCAGCATTTGATAGTGCAGCAGCCAAGTTTAATGCAATTGTTGATTTACCAACACCGCCTTTTCCACTTGCAATCGCAATAATTTTTTTTATGTTACCTTCAACATTTCTATCTTTATTTGATGTGTCAACAGTTTTACGTGGTGCACTATCTAATATTTTTATTTTTATATCATAGTCGGAGTTATCTAATGTTTTGTGAATTTCAGAGATTAACTGATCTTTTTTCTTATTATTAGAAGAAGAAATAGACAAAAATAAGGTTATTGTTTTATGGTCAATAACAATATCTTTTATCATCCCAAAAGAAACAATGTCACGATTAAATCCGGGGTAATTAACCGTTTTTAATTTTTCTAGTATTTGATTTTTATCCATTATAATTCAATCATTAATTCGGCCAATAAATATATTCATCGCCTTTTTTGTATTCTTGTCCACCATGCTTATCAATTAATTGTGGAGCATTAAGCACAGAAGGCCACAAAGAAACAACCTGCTCTGATTCATGTTTATCAAGAAGTTCTTCAAGTAAAACTAATTTCTCTGGATGAGAAAAAGCAAGGTTTATTCTTTCTGTTGGGTCTTTATCCAAATTAAACAACCATTTTTTATCAGGTTTATCAGTTCTAATTAGCTTCCAGCCCTTATGTAGAACAGTTTGGTTGTGTCCTTGTTTCCAAAATAATGTTTCATGCGGAATCCCCTGATTAGCACCATTCACAAATGGCAAGAAATCTATTCCATCTAATTTCCGATCAGTAGGAATGTTAGTAGTTGCTGCGGCTGCAATAGTATGAAAAATATCAGTATGGTGGACTGGGGGTGTAAATTTAGTTCCTGGTTTAATTTTAGCTGGCCACTTTGCCATAAAAGGAATATGAAATCCCCCTTCAAAATGTGTTAATTTCCAACCTCTATAAGGCTTATTAATATCAGAAAGCTCTATATAGCTAGCTCCACCATTGTCGCTAGTAAAGATAATTAAAGTATTGTTCGATAAACCATTTTTTTCTAACGCATCAACAACGCGTCCAACGCTTCTATCCAAGGCTTCAATCATCCCAGAGTAAACTTGCAAATTATGGTTCATATTCTGGTGAGTAAATAAATCAAAATCACTTTTTAATGACTGTAGTGGATTATGGACTGCCCAATGACCTAAATAAAGAAAGAATGGTCTATTTTTATTGTTCTCTATCACCTGTATAGCTTCGTCTGTGTAATAATCAGTAAGATATCCTCCCGGTGCAAAGCGCGGACCTTTATTAAATGATGCACTAAATTGAGATCTAGCCCACACCATTTTATCAATACCATGATCAAATTTCGCATTAACAACATTTTTATCATTTTCAGGTAAATAAAGTCCTCCATCCAAAATCAAACTATCATCAAATCCCTGATCATTTGGAAGGCTTCCATCTACTCGCCCTAAATGCCATTTCCCAATATGGGCTGTATAATAACCTGCCTCTTGTAATACTTCAGCAATAGTAATCTCTTCACTAGGGAAACTCGCAGTAAAGACATTCTTTGACATTGGGGCAAGTTTTTGATCTATCTCTAACTCAAGCTCTGGATTATCAATTTCATCTATCCATTTAAACAATGTCAAAGCTCGTGGGAAAATTGGGGTAAATTCAAATCCAAATCGAGTTGAATATCGACCCGTCATAATTGATGCCCTAGATGGCGCACATATCGCATTGGCAGCATAACCATTTTCAAATAACACCCCATCCTGTGCGATTGCATCAATGTTTGGAGTCATCAAAGATCCATTCCCAGCACCACCATTGTAAAGAGAAACATCATTGAATCCTAGATCATCAGCAAGAATTAAAATAATATTAGGTCTTGTATCGCTTATTGTTTTTGAATCAGGGCCTTCTTGCCAATTTGAAGATCCTATAGATAAAACTGGAGTTGCAATATTTAAAATTTTTGGTAATGCCCACACCACAATATTGACCCTATTATTCCAAGCAAAAAATGATAACAGAGCAAACAATGTAAGGATACTTAATAATCGTTTCATATTTTCATGACTATAAAAGAATTTATTCAGGTGCTTCTTGCCCAAAAAATTCATAATTGGGTGCAATATTTGCAGAATATTCTTCTGGAACTTCATCTTCATCATAAATTGCATCAACAGGACATTCTGGTTCACAAGCTCCACAATCAATACATTCTTCTGGATTAATATAGAGCTGTTTTCCTGTTGCATCAAAATCAGGGTCTTTGGCCTCTTCACCAGCGCCTTCTGGGTCATCAGGCCCGTGGATACAGTCAACAGGGCATACTTCTACACACGCTGTATCACAAGTACCTACACAGGGATCTGTAATGATATAAGTCATAATTTTAATGGATTATACGTAGTTTCTTTTCCAAAATCAATAACATGCAAAACCAAAAAAATTTTACAACTTTCCTCTGGGGGGCACCTTTTATAGGCTCAATCGGAAGATCAATGTATGATATAGCCATTATTTGGCTAATATTAGACATTACTAATTCTGAAAAACTCACTGGATTAATAACAATGACAACTTATCTTCCGGCTATCTTTTTTGGGCTATTTACTGGTGCTATTGTTGATATGTATTCAAAAACAAAAGTAATGGCAGTTGCACATATAATGCAGGCAATTGCAGTATTGGGGATCCCATTATTTTTATTATTTGATATAAGGCTTGCATGGATTATTATGATTCTTGCTTTTTTTCATAATGGTTTTTCACTGCCATTTGTTCCAGCATTTAATGCATACCTTCCAACTCAAATTGAAAAAGATAAACTTTTGAAAGCAAATTCGATTGTAAATGTTGCATGGCAAATGGCCGTATTTATAGGTCCAATTGTTGCAGCATATGCATTAACAATCATATCAATTGAGTACTTATTTTATGTTACTGTCATATGTTATTTGATTACTGCTTTTATAAGCATTAATGCCCCCAAAGATGAGATAGATAAAGAAAATGTAGATTTTGGTAATATTCTAAAAAAAACCTATCAAGGACTCATCTATTTAAACAATAAAAAAACATTACGTTTTATCATTATTTTAACCCTTTTGAGCAATTTATTTGTAATGGGCCCTGCTATTGTTGGAATTCCTATATTAGTAAAAATTGCTTTGGGAGGAACTATTTCTAATTTTGCAATATGCGAAGCAATTGTTGGATTAGGCATGTTACTGGGAACAGCTTTTGTTTATAATTTTGGTGATAAGTTTACACATGGGAAGCTCTTTTTAACTGGGCTTTTTATTGATGGAGCTAGTTTTTGTCTATACTATCTTATTGAAAATATGACCCAAATGTATGTTCTATCATTTTGCCATGGTATTGGAATTCCTTTATTAATTATTTCTAGAGTAGCAATGATGCAAAAAAATATCCCTGAAAAACTTTTAGGAAGAATTTTTTCAATTATTTCTATCTCAATCATTAGTATGACTGCTGTTTCCTCTGGAATAATTGGACTTGCATCAGATATATTTGATATTCAAACAATATTTTTATTGTTTGGGTTTATGGCAGGACTATGTGGAATTGTTGGATTTTTACACCCTAAAATCAAATACCTCAACTAAAATCTTTTACAAGATTTACAATTTTATTTTTAACAAGATCGCGAAAATTTTCAATTGATAAATCAGAATAATCATCTGGGGTAATTGGTGTTCCAAAAACAGTTTTTAATCGACCTGGTTTAATAATCCAACTCGTTTTAACGTTTGCTTTAAATGCTCCAACAATTCCAATAGGTACAATAGTTGCATTGGTAGCTTTAGCAAAATGAAATCCTCCTTTTTTAAATTCACCCATTTCTCCAGTAATGGTTCGGTTACCTTCTGGTGAAAAAATCATTGAATCTTTATCTACAAGTAGTATTTTTTCAGCAACCCTGAGTGTTGCTTTTGCTTGCTCTGTGTTATCATGAGTAATTTGATATGCACCATATCTTTTTGCAAAAAACCCCCATAAAGGCCATTTGAATATTCCTTCCCAACCTATCGCATTAATATAGTATGGGATAGAGGCTCCTAACATAAATGCATCAAACATAGATTCATGGTTGAACATAAAAAGATAAGGGCCCTTGCTTTTTGGAGGAACTTGACCATGAATTGTATGATACTGCCAACCACCAAGCAACAATAGCTTACAACCTAAATGCATAGACCAATAAAAATATCTCGGGTGCATTAGATAAGACGAAACGATACCAACAATCATCATTGATACAAAAATAGGTAAAAATAAAAGCAAAATTAAAAAGGTTATTAGCATTCGTATCATTGGAATTAATATTATTTCAATTTATCTAAAATCTCTAACATTTTATAGTTCGCTTTTGGTAGTGCAAACTTATCTAATTGTTTTCTGGTAGTCCATTTATAATTTTGGTTTGTCTTTAAGGAAGATATATCATTCACATCGCTTAAAAATAGTGAAATCAAAACTTTAAAATGGCTGTATTGATGTTTAATTTGACCTAGATAGTCTGGAGTTTTAATAACAAGATTTGTTTCTTCCATTACCTCTCTGATTACTGCCTTTTTTCTTGATTCATTCTTTTGAATCTTTCCCCCAGGGAATTCCCATAATCCTCCAAGCATTGTATTTATTGGGCGTTGTAGGATTAACAATTTTTTTTGTTTACGAACAATACAAGTAGAAACTTTAATCGTTGGAACAGTCTTTAATTTTGTGGGAGCTGGATAATCAATAGGATTTAAACTTAGAAAAGCTTTACAAGAATCATTAATGGGGCATACCCCACAATTAACAGACTGTGATTGGCAAATGTTGCTTCCAAGGTCCATTAGCGCTTGATTAAAATCTCCTGGATTATTTTTATCTTGTGTTTTTTCAAGAAATTTTCTCACTTTATTTTGGTTAAATTTTGATTTCTTCTTTAACCCTAAAAGCCTAAAACCAATACGTTCTAAATTTGTGTCAATTCCTACTTGATTTTTATTAAATGCAATTGCAAGAATGGTCTTTGCAGTATAGTCTCCTATTCCAGGAAGCTTAATTAATTCAGAATAATTATTAGGAAATTTTTTTCGAACAAAAGAAGCTGTTTTGTAAATATTCTTGCAGCGTGAATAATATCCAAGTCCTTCCCAAAGCTTTAACACATCATTATAATTAGCTTTGGACAATTTTTTTGCATTAGGAAATTTATTAATCCATTTTCTATAATAGGGAATTACAGTCGAAACTTGCGTTTGTTGTAACATAATTTCAGAAATCCAAATTTTATAAGGATCATGAGTAGTTCTCCAAGGTAAATCTCTTTTGTTTAGAGAATACCACCTTAGTAGCTTTTTTGAAATCATAGTTTTTACATTAACTAACTACAAGTAGTATTGAGTAGTGCCGCGCATGCTTTATAGGGATCTACATTCGATGCAGGTCTTCTCTCTTCTAAGTAACCACATCCATTCTTTTGAGTATCCATTGGTATACGAATTGAAGCACCTCTATCTCTTACACCATATCTAAATTCGTTGATATTACAGGTTTCGTGTAGTCCAGTAAGTCTTTGATCATTATCAGCTCCATATACTGCAATATGTTTATCAATATTTTCCCCTAGTTTTTCACAAGCTTCTTCAATAACCGTTAATCCACCAGGCGCTCTCATAGCTTCTGTGCTATAGTTGATATGTGCTCCCGAACCATTCCAATCTCCTTTAATCGGTTTTGGGTGGAGCTCAACTCTGGCTCCATAGTCTTCACCAATTCTTTCTAATAACCATCTAGCAACCCATAATTGGTCTCCAACTTCTAAAGCTCCCACCGGTCCTATTTGATATTCCCATTGTCCAAGCATCACTTCGGCATTAATACCAGATATTGCAATACCAGCATCTAAACATGCATGCATATGGTCTTCAACAACATCACGACCAGCAATATCCTCGGATCCAACGCTACAATAATATAGGCCTTGTGGTCTTTCGGGATATCCTTTGTCGGGCCAACCCAAAGGCTGTTTACCATTCATTAAGATATATTCTTGTTCAATTCCAAACCAAGGATCGTGATCTTTAAACTTTTCTGCAAGCTCTACCAGTGGTGTTCTAGTATTTGATTTGTGTGGTGACCCATCTGGATTATATACTTCATTCATAACTAATACATTATCACCACCACGAAGTGGGTCTTTGCAAAACCAAACTGGTTTTAACATACAATCACTATCGGTTCCTTCGGCTTGAAGAGTGCTAGAACCATCAAAACCCCAACTTGGAAGATCTGCCACTGATGCCACTGCGTTACTTAATATTTTTGTTTTTGAACGCAGATTGGCGGTAGGCTCATGCCCATCAATCCAAATATATTCCGCCATTACTTTCATTGTAAATTCTCCTTTTATTAATGTTTTTTATAAAATGAATACCAACTAAATTAAATAAATGGAAAACAAAAAAGTAAGTTTAAATGAAATTTTGGAAAAAATTTCAAAACTGGAAGCACGATTAGATGAAATTGCTCCGATTAGCAAGAAAAAATTTCCATCTAAAAAAGAACAAATTAAAGATATAGAAAATAATATAAATATATTGAATGAAAAATTTCCATCTGTTGACCCTCAATT
>DTWI01000186.1 GCA_012963075.1 Fidelibacterota bacterium | reverse complement strand
TGGGAGGTGCTTTGCCAAACGGGAGCTAAAGGCCGGGTGGAGACGGATCCCAGCCTTTTACATATTTTTATATGGAGGTGTCTCTTCTACACATTGTCTGTAAGGCTGGATATTTAATCTGTTCTTTTGAAGGGTGCCCCTCTTCGGCCCATTATCCATCCAATATCCGTAGCACCCCCCTATTGAATTACTTACTGTCCTGCAACTGGTGGAAATTATCCACACCACTAAAACCAGACATAACAAATATGCTATCTTTGATAAATTCACTTTAATGTAGCCCAAATGGGGTGTGTGGTTATGCCTCTAACTACTTTATGTATAGTATGGGGGGCCCGCCGGATCCCCCCGCCCCCCAAAAAAATCTATCATCGAGATTTCGCCGGATCGAGATCGGTTCCGGTGTCGCCGGGAGCCAAAAAAACCGGTGACGTTTTTTCTGAAGATTGCACGTCTCCATTAATTGGTGGAGTAATGTCGATTGTTGTCTTCTCAAGTAAGTTCTCAAAGCTTGCAACAAGCTTTACTTCTGATTTGTTTACACGATTTGAATCCCCGCCGATCTCAGATATTTGTTTGAGTGATGCAATTGCGCTTTGCCAATGTTCTGAATGCATCGCCGCTTGATACACATTCTTTAATTCTTTTAATACCCATGATTCCGTAATGCCTTCGGCCGTTAAAAAATTTTCTAAGTGATCATCTATACACCTGCGTATTTCAACTCGACGCAATAATCTGGAGCCTGATTTGTCGGGCTGAGAATACCCAGCTAATTGTGCAGATTCCGTTATATTTTTTCCTGACGCATGGGCAATGCAGAATCTAGTTTGTTGTGGTGTTAGTTCTCTTGTTTTACCCATTCAAATCGTTAGTCTAAAAAAAGCTTGGGAGTAAGACCATTGCAATCCATTGGTATTACTGGCATTGCGAAAGCAAAACGTCCTTAATATTGCACCTATATATGAGAGGGAAATTTCCCTCGATAATCCTACCAAATCATATTGATGAATTGGTATTTTTTAACCCTATAACTTCGAGGACAATATGGGACATCCAAAATGGTTACCAATAATAGCAGATGCATTAAAATGGATTAAAGATGCAAAACAGTTTGAAAAACAATATAGAAAAGACTGTACAGATTATGATGGTGCAATGGAATCATACACAAAGATTATTTTAGATTGTGCAAGGAATTTAGATTCCGCATCTGTAATGTTAAACGAATGGGAAAGTAGTCAATTTGGAGGAACATGAATATTAAACAAGCTTTACAAAATGTAGGCGGGTTATCTAATCCAAGTAAGATGCCTTGTTTCGGTTATTCCATTCCAGCAAAATATTGCAATGTTGGTTCACGTTTAGTCAAGGTTGCTGGTTCAGTTTGTGAATTCTGCTATGCATTGAATAACTTCTACAATATGCCAGTTGTCAAGAACGCATTAGAATTACGGTATCAGATTGTAATGTTGGCGTTAAGTAATTTGGCTGCAAGAAAAACTTGGATTAATTCAATATCATATTTACTCAACAATCGTAAACACAAATTATTCCGATGGCATGACGCAGGAGATATTCAATCTGTTGATCATTTCCGCATGATTGTTGAAGTAGTAGAATTGACGCCACAGATAAACCACTGGTTACCAACAAAGGAAACCAAAATGGTTGAAGAGTATTTTTCTAAGTATGGTGCAATACCAAAAAATCTATGTGTCAGATTATCTGGCAACATGGTTGATAAAGGTGCACCAACAAAGTTAGCCAATAGACTAGGCATTCAAACTTCAACGGTCACAACTAAAGGTGATCAAACTTGTGTAGCGTATAAACAAGACGGTGAATGTCGTGATTGTACAATGTGTTGGAATACTTCCAATATGAATACATCTTATCCGCTGCATTAATCTTAACCAATCGAGGACATATG
>DTWI01000185.1 GCA_012963075.1 Fidelibacterota bacterium | reverse complement strand
TTTTGCTGATTGGGTTATTTCTTCAATTTTTGCCAATACATGATCCCAGCTGTGGTCCACACCATTTTTTAATACCATTATTTTTTCATGGGATGTGTCCACAATGTTTTCACCAGAAATGACTAATTCCTCGACCATTTTTTCTCCTGGGCGCAGTCCAATGTATTTTATTTGAATATCTAATTCGGGTTCTAATCCTGAGAGTTTGATGAGTTCAAATGCAATATCTTTAACCAAAACCGGTTTCCCCATATCTAATACAAATATTTCTCCCCCTTCTCCGATGGAGCCGGCTTGAAGAATCAACTGGGCCGCTTCAGGGATTGACATAAAATACCGTTTCATTCCGGCGTCTGTGATTGTGATGGGGCCCCCATTTTTAATTTGATCCTGGAAAGTAGGTATTACGCTCCCGGAACTACCAATTACATTTCCAAAGCGAACAGCCATATATTTCACATCCGAATTTTTACTTTTACTTTGGATGAGAATCTCCACCACCCGTTTCGTGGCGCCCATAATATTTGTTGGATTTACTGCTTTATCTGTGGAAACTAATACAAATCGTTCAACATTATTATGCTCACAGGCTTCAATCACATTTGAGGTTCCATGTATATTCGTAACCACAGCTTCCCATGGGTTGTTTTCCTGCATGGGCACATGTTTATATGCTGCTGCGTGTAGCACGACATGGGGTTGAAAAGAATTAAATACCGAATTAACCATAGTCTTGTCACGAATATCCCCTAATATGGCCTGGATACCAACATTATTGCTGATTTCTTTGCACGTATTATCAATTTTAAAAAGATTATGTTCACTTTGGTCAAATAGCACCAAAAGATCTGGATTATAGCCTAAACACTGCTTGACTAATTCAGAGCCAATTGAGCCACCAGCTCCGGTGACCAATACCCGTTTCCCATAGATATAATTTGAAATACGGGATCGATCTAAATGTACTTCCTGCCTACCCAAAAGATCGGCCATGGATACGTCTCGGATTGTTTTGATTGAAATTTGTTTATCAATTAATTCGTACACTGTGGGTATGGTGCGGTAGGGTTTTCCGATTAATTTACAATGGTTAACGATGGTTCGCATTTCATTACTTGAAGCAGTAGGCGCACATATAAGTACTTCATCAAAAGGGATCAGGATGGTATGCAACTCCCCAATTTTCCCCAATACAGGAATACCATGAATCGTTAAATCTGTTTTATTGGGATCATCATCCAATAAACCGATAATTTGATAATTGCTGGATGGATTTTCTTTTATTTCGCGAATAATTTTTTCTCCACTGCTTCCTGCACCCAATAAGAGTAACCTGGATTTTATTTTCGAGGGAGTATTACTTTTTATTTTATTCCGATGTGGAAATTTTGTCCCATAAATACGGACACTTGCCCTTGTGCCGGCAATACCCACTGTCGTCAAGAGGAAATCAATAAGAAGGACGCTCCTAGGCATTACATTTTGATCCAGAATCAATACAATTACAGCAATGGCAAATAGAGAAGCTACAAAAGAGGATTTCACGACATTAATTAGATCTGCTATACTTGTAAATCTCCATATTCCTTTATACAAATTAAAAAACAGGAACGTGGAAATCTTTGAAAATAACAAAATGATTAATACATATTTTATTTCTATAAAATATTGTGCTGGAATTACAAAGTCAAACCGAAGGGCATAACTCAGGAATAAACTTGAACAAATAACTAAAACATCAATGGAAATAAAAAGCCAAATATTTTTTTTTAATATACCAGTCATGCTTCCCCTCGTTTGAAAATCTGATTGATCGCTAAAATGAACTTAGACCCAAATGGGTTAATTTGTCAAAGATTATTCTTATAACCCTAATTATCGGCTGTGCCCAAAGATTGTAACCCAAAAGGTCCCTAACAAAATTTTTAAATCGAGCCTAAAACTTAAATTTTCGATATAATAAAAATCATATTTCAACTTTTGATGGACGTCTTCATATTTTTCATCATAAGGTTGTTTAATTTGGGCCCATCCCGATACACCTGGCCTGATTTTTAATCGTCTGTTGTAAAAGGGATACTTTTTTTCCAGCCTCTCTATGAAATAAGGCCTTTCAGGCCTTGGACCAATTGTCGCCATGTCCCCATAGATAATATTAATTAATTGGGGTGTTTCATCCAGGTGGAATCTTCGCAAAAATTTTCCAAATGCCGTAATACGGTCATCATTTTTACCTGACCAAATAGGACCAGTGTCGTCTTCCGCATTTGAAATCATTGTTCGGAATTTTTTAATAAAAAACTTTTTTCCATTC
>DTWI01000184.1 GCA_012963075.1 Fidelibacterota bacterium | reverse complement strand
TCCTCACTGGGTCTTTTTTGTTTGTGGGATGATGGGTAGATTTGTGTATGACTGTATATATAACACAGCCATTCATTAGCAGATTAGCAAATAGGTAAAATCAAATTACGTTTCATTTTAATCAAAAATCCTATTATGGTGTTTATAAAATCAATAAGGAATTTATCGGAAAATTTCATTGCAAGTGACTGAATTGGCTGAAAATATTGCGAATTTTATCTGGAGCAGATGGATGATCGGAGCACTGATTGCTTTGGGATTTCTCATGACTTACGCAACTAAAGGAATTCAGTTTAGAAAGTTTTTATATGCTATAAAAACTTTAAAAAATAGCATTACTAATGAAAACAATGAAAATATCGGAGATATATCTTCTTTTCAATCATTTACGACTGCTCTGGCAGGTACAGTAGGTAATAGTAACATAGCTGGTGTTGCTACCGCAATTTCTATAGGAGGCCCCGGTGCTGCATTTTGGATGGTGATTATTGCACCTTTGGGAATGGCAACAAAATTCGTAGAAGCATTTCTATCATTGAAATACAGAATTCAATTACCAGATGGTAAATCTTTGGGCGGACCTATGTTATATATAGAAAAAGGAGCAAAAGCAAAATGGTTAGGTTTTAGTTATGCTTTATTTGCCGTTTTAGCCGCTATTGGAGGAGGAAATCTTTCACAATCAAACTCAATAGCTCTTGTAATGAACAGCCAGTTTGGGATCCCAAAAGCTATAAGTGGAATACTAATTGCTTTATTGATTGGAGCTATTATTAGAAAAGGTGTAACAAATATTGGTCCTATAACAGAAAAAGTGGTTCCACTAATGACAATTATTTATATGTCTTGTGTAATTATTATAATATCTATCAATATTACTTTATTACCTGATACATTAATGCTAATAATAAAAAGCGCATTTAATCCTATTGCGCCTGCTGGCGGTTTTGCTGGAGTTGCTATAGTACGTACTATTGAATACGGAATAAGAAGAGGTGTAATATCAAATGAAGCTGGTTTAGGATCAGCTGGAATAGCTCACAGTGCCGCGAAAGCTAAAGACCCTTATCATCAAGGTCTAATTGCAATGATTGGAGTTTTTATTGATACAATTGTAATCTGTTTCGGCACCGCTATAGTTGTTGTAATTACAGGTGTGTGGAGCAATGGCCAAATAAGTACTGCGTTAGTTGCATCTGCTTTTGATACTGTGATTCCATTCGGGGGTAGCGTTGTAGCGGTATGTTCAATGCTATTTGGTTTTACAACTATGACGACTTGGTCTTATTATGGCGAACAGACCTTAAGATATATCATTAAAGGAAACGCTATTGTTCCAATTTTCCGTATACTATGGTGTCTTCTTGCTTATATAGGTGCTATTTATGGGGCTAAACTAATTTGGGATATATCAGATATTTTTGTTGGGCTTGTTGCATTACCAAATATCATCGGACTGATCTTATTGTACAATAAGATTAAAGTTATTAATGACAGCGAAAAATAAAATCACTATGAACACAATATTGGACATAAAATGAATATAAGAATGATTTCTGTGAGCGACATTAATTCAATATTATCATACAAAACATGCATTAATATCATAAGAAAAGTTATGGTTGAGACCACCAATAGAAATGTACACTTGCCTCTCAGACAAGGAATGCGTTTAAATGATGACGATAAGATTTTGGGATATATGTTTGGCTACCTTGGGGAACCCAAATGTTTTGGTGTAAAACTTGTCAGTTTATTTAAAAATAATAATGAAAAAGGATATTCTTCACATTTGGGTCTTATGGTATTATATGAAATCAATAACGGGTTACCGATTGCGATAATGGATGGTAGTGTTATTACCTCTATTCGAACTGCTGCAGCAAGTGCAGTAGCAACAGAATACCTTGCTCGTAAAAAAGTTTCTATTCTTTCAATTCTTGGAACTGGTGAACAAGCAAAATCACATTTATACTCGATGAATTGTGTCCGTTCATTTAATCAAATAAAAATATGGGGACGCAACCCCGATAAAGTTCAGACGTTCATAAACAAACATAAAAATAATATTAATACAAATC
>DTWI01000183.1 GCA_012963075.1 Fidelibacterota bacterium | reverse complement strand
TTATTTTTTGAAATTTTTAGAGCCTCGTTTGCCCAGTTATATGCCGCATCAAACTCTTCCATTTGTATATTGTTTTCTGATATTAATATCGCAATTCGATAACTATTACGATCTAATTTAAATAACTCTTCAAAAATATCAACGGCATCTTCAAAATCAGAATTTTCACTATAAGCTTTCCCAAGCATCATATAAACCATATTGTTGTTTCTATTATAATCTAGCGTATTCTCTAAAACATCAATCGCTTCATCCAAATCGCCATTATTAATCAATTTATCTGCATACTCAGTTGCATAAGAAACATTATCCATGTTATTCTCATATCTGTCTTTAAAAACTTCCAAAGGATCTTCTCCAGATTGTTCATATGCTCTAGCTAATTCAGATTGAACAGTAGAATTGTTTGGATCGAAAACCAAGATTTTCTTTAAGACTGATACTTGCTCATCAGTTCTTCCTTGTTTCCCATATACTGATGCTAAATCTCGCAACGAAGCTATATCTTCAATCCCCATATCCATCAAACGTTCGTATTCAATAATCATTTCATCAATTTTATCTTGTTTTTTATATGCATATGCAAGTCTTTTTATTAAGTCAGTATTTTCTGGGAGCTCTTCCAACCCTTGGACAAGTACTGCTTCTGCTTTGTCATACTGACCTAAATATTCTAATGCAACAGCCCAATATAAATATACGTCATTAGGATTAACCCAATCTGAATTCCATTCATCGCATCGTAAATTAATCAATTCAGAATATGCATTCGCACTGAATTCCCAACTACTAGTACTATAATATTGTTGTGCACTACTTGCAAGTTGTGGACATCTATCTTCTCTCTCATCTTCAATAGAATATGGCCAATAACCTTCATTATAGATTAGTCGAGTAGCTTGTCTACACTCTACTTCTTTTATTTCAATTCCATTTGAAATTCTTAATGTTTCGCCCCTTCGACATTGTGCATCAAGCACAGTACAAAAAAAGAGTGTAATAATTAATATATTAGATAAATATTTATTATTCATAAAAACTAGTCTCCTAATTTATTAAATTTCTCTTCTTTTAATAAACCACAAATCTCCAATGCTTAGACCCACACTAAAAACTTGCATATTCTCAACACCAGCTTGGTAAATACCACTTCTTTGTACAAAGTTATATCCAATATCAAATTGATTATTAGTTAATCCAAATTTAACACCAAAACCTAGAGCTAAACCAACTTCATTAACAGAATCTAAACTCTCTGCAGTCATTGGATTAACTATATTATAGTTACCAAAAAATATACCGCCTCTAAAATGCATTCGATCGAATGCATTACCTGTCAAAGGTTTGGGAAATTTGTTTAAAGAAACATTGACTCTATTTTTTTCTTTAATATGTCCAGGATAAATCGAACTTAATAAATTGTTATTTCCTTTATTCTGCCACATATCAAATTCAAGCTGTAAATGATAGAGTTCATAAATCTCATAATCTAATCCAATTTTAATATTGTTAATTTTGATTTCGTCTCCAAAAGTAACCTTTGTTGGCAATAACGCTTCGGTAGCACTAGGATAGTCACTGCCATCATGATAATTGTTAGAATTAATATCAATAAATGCTTGGTATGATTCATTTTCTACATTCACAGGATTAAGAGAAAGATTATAATTTAAAGCAAGAACCAATGGCTTATCTTTAAAGGAAAATCTTTTAGTAGTATAATATAGTTCAAGCAATGAACCTGAAAAATAATCTCTAGATTGTAGAAGATGACTTGTGTTATCAACAATCAGATTTCGTACACTTCGAGATGATCCAAAAATTATATCTATAGCAACCCCAATATCATCTTGATCAGTTAAATTATAACCCACAGCAAATTGCATCATTGATGAACCTCCACTAGTTTCATCTGATCGAGAATAACTTAATGTATCGCTTTCATTAAATATAAATTCCTGGTAAGTGCTATCAACAACAGTTAATTGCCTTGACAAAAATGGAGAAAAACTTATTCCAATAGATAATTTTTGTTTTGCAGGTATAATAAGTTTTGCACCAGATAAATTTGAATTATTAACGGATTGATTACCAAATGAATTACGCTGACCTTCAAAAGAAAGTGATAAAAATGTAAACGGCATGTTATGCCAAGTTGAAGGATTGGATAAAGATACATTATTCTGAAAACTTGGGACTAAACCAATTGATCCTGCCCCTAGAGATGCTGATTCATTATTTTGTGAAAACATGCCATAACCGTATCCATTCATTGTAGACTGTCCCAACAAACCGCTTATCAATATGATATATATAAATCTATGGCTTAACATATAACACCTCAACATTTTGAGCATTCAATCTTACTTTATCGAATGGACTGTTTGATGGAGCACTCCAAATTTGTAAACCATGATTTTCAATTAAATCATTTTTATATAACTGAATAAAATTCTGAATAGGAAGTTCAACTTTACCATCTTCGATTTTTCTTGAGACTAAGAAATTTATATCAACAGAATAATCTTCGTTTTCATACATACCTGAAAGAGTATCAAACGTTGTAAAACTCCAATTTGATACGGTATCTGATAACGCTGCAATAACAACAAAAAAATCGTCTCCTTCATCAAGATTGGACGATTCAACATTTAGCACCAATTTTGCATCTTTTATAATCGAATTTCTTGTAAGACTATCAATAATATTTAAGTCATATTGAAGTATTGATCGATTTCCTGAACCAGAATTCAGTGAAACATAATCATGATCTTCAAGCGTAATTTCAGGTGGTCGGACAATACTAATATCTCGCGATCCGTAAAATGTAACAAAAGTATCAATCAATGTAGTATCGTTCACTGTTGCTTTATACCACACTCTTAATTTTGGACTATATGACCCTCCTGCCTCTTCACTTTTAATAGTAAATAATTGGTCTAAATCATCGCTTGCTTTTAACATCATCGTTCTTGAAGGATATTGTTCTGTATCAAGAAATTCTTTGATTAAATCAATGTTATCATCCTTAAATAAAAAACTAATAGTGTCATGTGTGGCAGCACTATCAGGCATAATTGACTCTAAAGAAACTTCATGGATTAATTTAGCAACACTCTCAAAATCTGTATAATCTGCCAAACTATAGAAATTAGTTGAATCTTCAGAAAAAATACTATCTTGATCAGCTAATACCGAGTATAAAGATAAAGTTGATGAAGAAGATAATGAATCGGTAGTTTGAACAAAAACCATTGCACTATCTACCTGAATTGAATCTGCCAACAAATCACTGAGTTGGGTTGGTGGAAGATAACCAGCAAACAAAGTAAACTCTATTAAAGAGAATAGATTTTCTGAGCCTTTTAAATTTCCAAAAAATAAATTTTGACTTACCCCAAGCCCACTAGGATAAGCCTGAAAAACTTTACTTTTGTCTAGAGGAAGCGTTAGAGTATTAATTGTATATTCTGGATTATCTATATCATCATACAGAATAGTTTCTTCCGAACAAGAAACAGCAATAAAAAATAAACTAATTATTATAAGAAAAATTTTGTTAGAAAAATAAAATCTCATACTATATAACCTTAATTGCACTATCAATAGCATCAAATAGGGGTGAATAATCTATTTCCTCACCACCTTTTAAGTTGACTATAGAACATTTCTTCGAATCTTTAAATATTTTTAATTCCATCAGCTTAGATGATATCTTATTCTTCTCACCATTAACAATAATGGTCTTGTCTGCAAACATACATCCTACTTGATTTAAGTTTAACGACTTAATTGAAGAAATAGTTTCATCTTGTAATCCTATATTTTTAGAATCAAAAACAACTTCACTATTAAGAGAATTAGTTAAATAGATAGATTTAATCTTCGCAAATTCTTTGTTATCCTTTGATAATATATTTAGAAATAATGGTATCAGTGCTGCTGTCCAACCATTGCAAATAATAATATTTGGATACCAAAACAAATTTGGCAACATTTTGATTGCTGCAAGACAATAAAAAGCAAATCGTTTGCTATTGTTAGTCAAAAATCGACCATTTTTTGATTTATATAAAAGATTATTTAACTCTCCAAAAAATTCTTTTTCCTCTAAGAAATATACCTGTAGTCTAGATTTTGGTAGAAATGCACTTTTAGCAGCACACATGAGTTCAAAATTATCAAAATTAAGGAAAATTTCTTTTAAGCGAATTACTTCCCTTAGAATATATTTCCTCTCACTAATAAAGCCGTATTTCGGCATCAAACATCTTACATCGTTTCCTTTTGACTGAAGATTTAGAGGAACACTAGAAGAATAATCAGACAAAGAAGACGTCGAAGCAAAAGGCTCCATTTCACTAGTAATATAAAAGATTTTTTTTGCCATCATCAAGAAGCAAGAAAATAAGTAAATAGGATGAAAACTTCAACCGACAATTATTATTAATTGTCGGATAAATTAATTACCAAACTCAACATTATAAAACACGATAACAAAAAAGATCCTCCTGCTGAAATAAAAGGCAATGGTAACCCTTTAACTGGTAATAACCCTATAGTCATTGCAGAATTGATAAATATATGAGATAAAAGAATTGAAGTTATACCCACTATAACAAGGCTGGAAAAATAATCAGACAATTTAAATGCAATATCAAGCAAGGTTTTAATAAATAAGAAAAAGATAATCATAACAACAGAAACTCCCATAAATCCAAACTCTTCAGCTATTACTGATAAAATAAAATCTGATTCTTGGACAGGCAAAAATTTAAGTTGAGTTTGAGATCCTTGACCAAATCCTTTCCCAAAAAAACCGCCAGAACCAATTGCGGTTACACTTTGTATGATATGATAAGCAGACCCCATTGGATCAAGATCTGGATTTAAAAATGTTAGAATCCTTTGTTTTTGATACTCTGCTAAATTATTCCAAAAAAATGGAGCCAATAAACCTGTAAAAATATTGGCAAAATATAGCACTGAACCTGATATAAGATTTGGACGAAACATTAGAAAACATAGAAACATTATAATAGCCCATATACTAAAGAAGATAGTATTTGATGCTGCAAGTATAGTAATTATTGGGGTAATCATTAAAAATATAACAAAACCATTGACTCCAGCCCAAAGCAACATTGGAATTAAAGGAGCACACATAATAACTGATGTCCCTAAATCTGGCTGATTTAACACTATCCCAGCACAAAAAAGAGTTAAAATAACAGGAATAATAATAATTGATTTAGATTTTACTTTGACTTGGTGATTAGACAGATATTGCGCGATAACAATAATTAATGCAAACTTTAAATATTCTGATGGTTGAATGGTCATAAAACCTAGATCAATCCATCGATATGTATACTCAACTTGTGGTAGGAGAAACGGAATAAAACATAATATTACTATTCCTATAAAAATAGTTATTGAATTATCGTGAATAGTCTTTAAGGAAATAGTTCTCACTAGTATATAAACAAAAATTGAGAGCAAAATAAATATACACTGCCTAAAAAATGAGCTACCTATTGATAAGGGATTATCAGATATACTATAAAGAGCAACAAGCCCAATTATAAGCAATCCACCTGTTAATACAATTAGTCGAATTCTTAAATCTTTTGGATTAAGAGCTATAGAATTATTGGAAGACATGATTATCTATTCGCCAAATATTCTTGTGAATTATTAATAAAATATGAAACTATATCACCAGCCAAGGGAGCTGCTACCGAACCTCCGCTACCTCCATTCTCAACAATAATTACAATTGAATATCTACTATCGTTTAACTCAAAAAATCCTATAAACGAAGCATGTGCATCTCCATGAGGATTTTCTGCAGTACCAGTTTTTCCAAAAAATTGCAAATCTTTACTAGGAGACATTGCTCTCCAACCAGTTCCTTCTGTTGCATTAATCACATCAAATAATGAGCTCCATACATAATCCCACGTTTCATCTGAATACTCAATTGGAGTATAGTAGCTAATATCTTTATTAAGATTTATCTTTAATTTTGCAGTTTCCCCTTTTGATGCAATATGGTTAATAAAACGCAATGTTTGGATTGGTGTAACTAATATATCACCTTGGCCTAATGTAAGATTTAATAATACTCCTCTCTCAGACCAGCCCCATCTACCATATCGTTTGGTAAAAAATTCTCGATCTGGTATCAATCCAATTTTTTCATTTGGTAAATCAATTTCTGTTAAACTACTAAACCCAAAATTTCTAGCAGTTTTAACCCAACTTTCTAAAGACAATAATTGTACTTTTTCATAGAAATAAATATTACATGATTGGACAATAGCTTCATTTAAATCTACATAACCATGTCCATTTTCATTCCAACAATGAAACTCATTTCCCCCATATTCTATTACACCTGAACATAGTACGGAATCTGAGAGAGCAACAATATCGTCTTCTAAAAGATTAATTGTTGTAATTAATTTTAACATTGAACCGGCAGGATATAGTCCTGCAATAGATCTATTTAATAAAGGTTTGTCGGAATTTGAGAGTAGTTTATCCCAATCTTCTTCAGATGTTGTCCCTCTGTATACACCTAAATCATAAGAGGGACTACTAACCATACTGAGAATTTCACCGCTATTAATATCGGAAATAATAACTGACCCTTTTTTATCCACCAATAAATCCTTAACAAATCTTTGTAGATTTGAATCAATTGATAAGGAAAGATTGTCTCCAGGAAAAGCATGAATTCTGTTTTCTTCTAATTCAAATATCTCTCGACCATATGTATCAACCTCCACATAATTAACTCCCTTAGAGAACCTTAATTGTTTTTCATACTGTTTTTCTACTCCTTGCCATCCAATTAATTCTCCTGCTCTATACAAAAGACCTTTATCAAGGTATGGAATAGTATCTCGATCTACTTCTTTTAAATAACCTAAAAAATGTGCTTCATTAAATGGCGAAGGATAAATTCTTTCATCAAATCGTTCATATTCAAATCCAGGAAAATCCAGTCTTCTTTCTTCTATCTGAGAAATCTGTTCAAATGAAAGATTTTTCGCAAGAATAGCAGGAAGAAATTTTCCTCTATAATACTTTTTATATCTCTTATTTAATTTATCTAAATTAGTATCTAAGATTAGAGCTAATTCTTTAAATATAGCTTCTTTATCATCTAGTTTGTATGGTATTACTGTTAAAATATACGTTGGATAATTATCTACAAGAATTTCACCGGAACGATCTAAAATTAAACCTCTTGGAGCATAAGTAGTAACTGCTTTTACACGATTAATTTGCGATTTAGAAAAATGCCTTTCATATTCAATTACTTGTAGATAGTAGTATCTCCCTATTAAAGTAAGTAATGATAAACATAAGATAAAAAATAAAGTTCTATAATGAAATATATCCGCTTTATTATCAATCTTAAGCACTTAATATGATCCTTTTTAATGAAAAGAGTTTTACTAGAATAAAAGAAACAAAAACAGAATACAATGAAATTGAAATTACATTCTTGAGAAAAAGAAAGAAGTTGCTAAAGAAAAGGAAGTCATATCTAAACAAACAGTAAACCACTATACCAATCAATAAAGTAGTTATCCAGTATAAATCAAAAGTTCGGAATACAAAATTAAAACGAATTCGAGATGCTATAAACGCACAGATTGAAAAGATTAGACTTGATAAACCTAAATACGTACCGGTAAATAAAATTAAATCACAAATCAGTCCAACCAGAAAACCTGTTATGACAGCTTTTGGAATATTAGGCTGAGACATTTGAGATAAGATAACAAATAACAGAATAATATTAGGCTGAAATCCATTAATAGTTAAAAGTTCAGAAAATACCAATTGTAAAGTAACTGCTAAACAAAAGTATTGGATAAATAATCTCATAACAATCTATTCCCTATTCTCATCAATAATAATAAATAACTGATTTATTGTAGACAAATCAGTATAAAGTTCTAAACGAACAATTTTGTTAAAGCTATCTAATTTATTATAGATACTTACAACTTCACCCACTGGAAGATTTGGAGGAAAATAAGAACTAATATCTGATGTCAACACTATATCACCGATATTAACTTCTGCAGTTTTTTTAACCTCGAATATTTCACAAATCTGATTATTTTTCCAGCGCATTATTCCTTCGCTTTCAGATGGCATTATCTTAACACTAAGCCTGAAATTACCATCACTTATAAGCTGGACAGAAGAATGATCATCAGATACAGCAATAATTTTTCCAATAACCCCTTTTGAAGATAATACAGGATCATTTTTCTTAACCCCACTATTCGACCCTTGATTGATTAGAAAGGCATTAAGATTAGAACTAGTTCCCTTCGATATAACATCTGAACCGATAAAATTATGGTCTCTTTTAGCTTTGAAGTCAAGAAACTCACGTAAACGTTTATTTTCTAGTTCATTTGAAAATAAAATTTGATTTTCTAAATTTAGTTTCAAATTTTCTGATGCAAGAACTTCTATCCTTTTCATCAAAAAAAATTGATTATCAATCCAATTGAATGGTTGATATAAAAAAGAAAATTTGTCTGCAGTATATACTCTAAAAGACTGGACTTTTTCATTTTCACTTGAAAAAATCAGAAGAATCGATAAAAAAATACAGATTAATAAAGTGGATACAGGTAAACTTTTCTCATTGAATAATCCAGCATTAATCATTCTTACCAAAGAACATGTTTATATTTCTCAAGATTCTCAATAATTAAACCACATCCCTTTACAACACTTAGGTGTGGTTCATCAGCAACATTGACAGGTACTCCTGTTTTTTCTCTTAAAACTTGATCAAGGCCTTTTAATAAAGAACCTCCACCAGCTAAAATAATGCCCCTCTCTACAATATCTGCAGATAATTGAGGAGGAGTATCTTCTAATGCTTGTTTTATAACTTCCACAATTCTGCTTAAAGGATCTTTTAAAGCTTGTCTAATTTCATCAGATCGAACCTCTAGAGTTTTAGGTATACCGGATACCAAATCTCTCCCTTTTATTAAAATATTCTTAGAACGAATTCTCATAGCAGAACCAACAGAAATTTTTATTTCTTCTGCTGTCTGCTCTCCAATTTCAAGTTTATGTTCATTCCTAAACCAGTGTATAATAGCCTCATCCATTTCATCGCCAGCAACTCTAATTGCTTTTTTTGTAACAACTCCATTTAGAGATATAACCGCTACCTCAGTAGTACCGCCACCAATATCAACAATAATGTTACCTATAGGCTTACTGATATCAAGTCCAATCCCTATTGCAGCAGCAATAGGTTCATCAACCAAAAAAACTTCTCTTGCAGCTTGTTTTTCTCCTGAATCTTTCACAGCTCTTCGTTCTACTTCAGTAACACCAGAAGGTACACAAATTACCATTTTTGGTCTTGTAAGTCGGTTTAAATTTACTTTTCTGATAAACCCTTGTAACATGGCGTCCACCGCATTATAATCTGCAATTACTCCATCTCTTAATGGTCGAATTGTCTCAATACCTTGGTGTGTCTTCCCCAACATCTTTTTAGCTTCATTTCCAATAGCTATAACTTCGCCACTTTTTGTTGATTTTGCGATAATTGATGGCTCATTAATAATGACACCTTTACCTGCAAGCCATATCAAAGTATTTGCCGTGCCTAAATCAATAGCAATATCACCACTAACCCAATCAAAACTATCCATTATATTGTCTAAAAACTTAAATTTCATAGATGCAATTTATAAAATATTATTCCTATTCATTATCTTTTTATTTCCTTAATCCCTTTTTGCTCAAATCGTCAGCTTCTGTGTTCTTTTCTCTAATTATATGAGATATGTTCCAAGATTGTAGTTTAGAACACAACTTTACCACTTCGCCATGAAGCTTAATCATTTTAGGGTCTTTTAGCTTATATTTACCATTAACCTGATTAACAACTAATTTGCTATCAGCGCATATATTAACATCATAAATTTTATGTTCAATGCATTCTTGAATCCCTTTAATTAAAGCTAAATACTCTGCTTCATTACTTGTGCGGCCACTACCAATATTTTCGGCAAAAGAAAAAATTACTTTGTCTCCCTTTTTTAAAAGTCCTCCAATTGCGGCATTAATTGGTTTATAATTGTCATCAAATTCAGCTGCCCCATCAGTATATAACTGATGAGATTCAGAACTTACTTTACTATCACTATACCCTATTAATTCTTCTAATTTTTGCATAGCATCTTCTAATTTCTGCATAGAATCTTTATGCTTTTCATGAAGCCCTTCTTGTGCTTTTTTTAATTCCTCGTATTTTCTCTTGTAGTCTTCTTTACTCATAAAATTAGTATACAAATGGATATCTTAATCTATAATCACCAAAACCATAGTCATCAACAAAGGCAAATTCTTGTCCAATAGAAAAATAATACCAAGTCTCATAACTATAATTGTTTTGCATTGAAGTATACCTCTGAATGTCATCAGGTTTACCAAATAAAATAAAAATCATACCCATATCAGATCGCCAACCTCCTGAAGTTCCTCTAGAAAAATTTTCCTCTGTAAATGCAACTCTTGCATAATATTCATTCATTAATTCGTTAACTTTTGTATCAGGTTTTGGATCTCTTCGTGCCCATGCTTTTTTGAAAAAATTTTCTTTGTCGCTCTGCTTTAGTTTTTTTAGTTCTTTTCTTTCATCAGATGTTAAAATATAATTCATTTGAGATAATGCTAAATCAATATTATTAATGCTATCAGGCATAAAAGAATTTCTAAATCTAAACCTTAAAGATCTGGATTCTGTAGAATTTTTTTGATTTACAGAAACTTGTACCTTTAAATCTTTTCTATTTATATCCTTTGTAGGGACCGTAATTAAATGGGAAACAATTCTACTCTCACTCGATGAATTAATCGTCTTGCTCCACTGTACTTCTTTTCCGCTCAGAATATTAATGACCATTTCATATACTCCTGCATTAATAACAGCATATTGGTAAAATTGTATTTCATTGTTCTTAACAACTATTTGGTTAGCATCGATCGGAAATTTATTAGATTCAAATCCCCATTCTCCTTTTGCTTCTTTTATAAATATTGGATCATAAACTTGAGAATCGTTTGAGAATTGTTTTAATTTTACTTTGTTATTCTTTTTGCTACTTAGTTTTGTATCAAGATCCTTTACATTTATAGAAATATTATAATCACCTAAAGGCACAATGAAAGAAGTGTTTAGAACCGTACTTTTAACCTTAGAAGTAGTTTCAGAAAATTTATTAGATATAATTTTATCTGAGAAAGAACCGGTTGCAACTTGCACATCTTCATCATCGGTTGTAACAAATATGTTTGCATCATATTCTGCAATAAATTTATTTTTT
>DTWI01000182.1 GCA_012963075.1 Fidelibacterota bacterium | reverse complement strand
GATATATCTGCTTACCTGCATAACATCAGCAAGTAAATAGATGCTGTTGTGAATGCTCAGGAAAATGGTGCAAATGGTATTATGATGTTGCCACCTATGAGGTATTCTGCGGATAAGAGGGGGACCTTAACATTTTACGAAGTTGTTGCAAAATCAGTTGACTTGCCAATTATGGTCTACAATAATCCGATTGACTATAAAATTGAAATAACTTTAGATATGTTTGACGAATTAGCAAAATATGATAATATACAGTCCGTAAAAGAATCGACCAGAGATGTCACTAATGTAACAAGAATGCGTAATAACTTTGGAAATCGGTTTAAAATTTTATGTGGTGTAGATACTTTAGCATTAGAAGAATTATTATTAGGCACCGATTCAAAGGCCGGGGGCTACGATTATTTGCTGCTATTCACTCAGGGCAAGATGGTCTCCGCAAAAATCAGTGCTATTGAAGTTTAGAAGGGGTTTTGCAGCGCTCTCATCTTGACTTTGGGGAGGGCAGGGCATATCCTAAGCCAAGATATTTGAGAAAGTGAGACAGCGTGAAAATAATCTCAGCAGAAGAAGTGCATGAAGTACTGAAGTACCCCGATTTCGTCAATATTTTAAAAGAAGCTTATGCCGGTTCTTATACCATGCCGCCGCGCAAGGTGTTTCTTTTGGAAGAAGGCAGCCACGATGCTTTTGCCCTGCTGCCGTCATGGAACGACAATGTGATTGGCGTGAAATCTTTCACTTACTTTCCGCATAACGAAGATCCTTATAAATCGCTGTATTCAAAGATTTTGTTGTTTGACCGCAAACACGGCGAACCGCTGGCTTTGGTGGACGGCATCTCGGTGACTTTTTTCAGAACGGCCGGTGTTTCGGCTCTGGCCTCACAATTTTTATCACGTGAAGATTCTGAAACTCTCTTGTTGCTGGGCACAGGTAATCTGGCCCGTTTCTTGATTCGAGCTCATGCTTCCGTTCGTCCTCTCAAAAAGATTTTGCTCTGGGGTCGTACCAAAGCCAATGCCGAAGCTGTGGTGGCTGATATGCAAAAAGAATTGCCCGACATCGAATTTGTGGTGGCCGATGATATTCAAACAGCCTGTGGCCAAGCCGACATTGTGGTGGCGGCCACCGGTTCACCTGACATCCTCGTTCAGGGTGACTGGATCAAAGAAGGCACCCACACAGATTTTATCGGAAATCACCACGCCGACAAGAGAGAGTGTGATACAGCACTGGTGGTGAAATCTAAAGTGTATCTCGACACCTATGTGAATTGTTTCAATGAAGCCGGCGAAGTGTTGGTGCCCATCGAAGAAGGGGTGTTAAAAAAAGAAGATGTCAAAGGTGAACTGGCTGAACTTTGTATGGCTAAAGTAAAAGGTCGTGAAAGCGATTCTGAAATCACTTTGTTCAAATCTGTGGGATCGGCCCTCAGTGATTTGGTGGGGGCCAACCATGCCTTCCAGTCACTCTCGAAATCACAGAAGGCCAGCTAATAAAATATAAAAGGAGATTGTCATGGCATTAAAAGTTGATTGGCACGGTGTTTACCCTGCAGTACCCACTCAGTTTCATGATGATCTGAGTCTCGACATCCCAAACACCAAAAAACATGTTCAGGACCTTCTCAATGAAGGGATCCATGGTCTGGTGATGCTCGGCACCATTGGCGAAAACTGTTCGTTGCACATGGAAGAAAAGATGGAAGTGCTCAAAGCCACCGTTGAAGTGGCCAAAGGCAAAGTGCCTATCCTCACAGGCGTGGCCGAATACACAACTCAGGGAGCCTGCGAAACAGTGGCCGCCGCCAAAGAAGTGGGCGTGGATGGCATCATGCTGTTGCCTGCTCTGGTCTACAAATCCGATGAGCGTGAGATCATGGCGCATTACCGCACCGTGGCCACATCAACTGATTTGCCCATCATGTGTTACAACAACCGTCCTGTTTATGGCGTGGACATGAGCCCCGAAAATTTCAAAGAGTTGGCGGATGTTGAAAACATCGTCTGCATCAAGGAAGCTTCGGGTGATGTGCGGATCATCACGGATCTCATCAATACTTTGGGTGATCGTTTTATTATTTTTGCCGGTCTGGATGATTGCACACTCGAAAGTGTGCTGCTGGGTTGCGAGGGTTGGGTTTCTGGCTTAGTGGATGCCTTCCCTCGTGAAAATCGCATGCTCTGGGATTATGCCTCAACAGGCCAGTGGGAAAAGGCTCTTGAGGTCTATCGTTGGTACATGCCCATGTTGCATTTTGATTCTCACCCCAAACTGGTGCAGTACATCAAATTGACCTGTGCTGAAATGGGTTATGGTACTGAGTTGACCCGTCCTCCTCGTTTGCCATTGGTGGGTGAAGAGCGTGAACGTATCTTGAGCATCGTGCGTCAGTGCGTGGCCACGCGTCCAAGCGCTGAAGCCGAGTCCTAAATTGCCAGATAAATTAAAAAAATCAAATCCATTGAATATCTGGCGAACCGTGAGTAAATCGTTAACCAAAGAGAGTATTAAAAATATATGAATCCAAAAATTTCATTAGAAGTTCGTCCACCAAAAATGAAGCTTGTTGGTAAAGACCGTGAAAAAATAAAAAAAATAGATTGATGATACGATAGCCCAGAAACCAACTTTACCTAGACTATAAGGATAGAATCATAGCTATTAATTGGAAAAATTCCTTTCAGAGTATCATCGGGTACTCTGAGACTGAAAATATTACATCCTCTTCTCAAGCATTTAATCCAGCAACAGGGGAATATCTTGATGGTAAGTTTTTTAACGCTGAATTAGATGATGTAGATAGAGTATGTTTATTGTCTCAAGGTGCATTCCACGTTTATAGTTATATAGATAAAGATAAAAGAGCATTATTTCTTGATGAAATTGCTAATGAAATAATTAATCTTGGTGATGGCTTAATTGAAAGATGCTGTCTAGAAACTGGATTGCCAGAAGCAAGGATAATTGGTGAGAGGGGTAGGACAGTTTTTCAATTAAATATGTTTGGTAGTTTAGTTCGTGATGGATCTTGGCTAGAAGCGTCTATTGATCCAGCGAAGCCAGAACGTCAGCCAATACCAAAGCCAGATATAAGGAGGATGCTAATTCCTATTGGACCAGTTGTGGTATTTGCTGCAAGTAATTTCCCTCTAGCCTTCTCCACCGCGGGGGGTGATACAGCTTCGGCGTTGGCTGCTGGAAACCCGGTCATTGTAAAGGCTCATAGCTCACACCCTGGTACGAGTACATTAATAGCATCTGCAATAATAAAAGCAGCAAAAAATTGTGAAATGCCTGATGGAGTTTTTTCAATGCTATACGGAAGTGGAAGAATTATAGGCCAAGCACTAATAAAACATCCATCAGTTAAAGCAGCTGGGTTTACTGGTTCAAGAACTGCAGGGAGAATATTATTTGATATTGCGTCTCAGCGAGATGAGCCGATACCATTTTTTGCTGAGATGGGAAGTATCAATCCTACAATTATTTTACCCGAAGCCATGAAAAATATGCCGGAGAAAATAGCAAATTTACTGGCTGGGAGTATTAACCTTGGAGCAGGTCAATTTTGTACGAATCCGGGCCTGCTATTAATGATGAAATCTGATGGGTACGATAGATTTATTGATGAATTAAATAATACCATATCTTTATCAGAGCCAGCAGTCATGTTAAATGAAAATATTTATAATAGTTATGAGACCAATAAAAGAAGCTTGTTGAATGAACCTAATGTTAATCTCATAGCAAAATCAAAAAATATAAAAAGTGATCCGAATATTGGAATACCAACATTAGCATCTGTTGATGCTATTACCTTTCTAAAAAATGACAATTTGTCCGATGAAATTTTTGGTCCTTTTAGTCTGATAGTTCAGTGCTCAAATAAGGATGAACTCAAAATGGTAATTGAAAAAATGGAAGGTCAATTAACTGCAACAATTTTTTCTGAACCAAGTGAAATTTCAGATTTCAAATTAATAATTGATACTCTAAAACATCGTGTAGGTAGGATAATATATAATGGTGTGCCGACAGGTGTTGAAGTTTGTGAATCTATGCAGCATGGTGGACCTTATCCAGCATCAAGTGATTCTCGGTTCACTTCAGTCGGTACTGGTGCAATAAAAAGATTCACTAGGCCAATTGCTTTTCAGAATTGCTCTGATGGTGATTTACCTAATGAATTAAAAAATGCAAATCCTTTAAATATTTGGCGAATAGTAAATAAATCATTAATGCGAGAACGTATAAATAATATATGAATTTAAAAGTTTCATTATCACAGCAAGCTTACGATAAACTTGAAGAAATGTTAGTAAGCCTTGAACTTAAACCAGGGTACACTTATTCTGAGAAAGAGCTCACAAATATTATGGGTTTTGGTAG
>DTWI01000181.1 GCA_012963075.1 Fidelibacterota bacterium | reverse complement strand
TATAAATATTATCTAATTGATTTAGTTTATATTGATTTTCTTTCCTCAATTTGAAAATTTTGTACAACGAAAAACACAACCACCAATGTGCCTTAATAATACCTAAATGTTGTTTTAAATTTAGACGCAATAATGAGTATGCCAACGCAATCCAATCTAGTAGCAGTTTCAAAACAATAGATAATCCATAGTTAAAATTATAAGAATTCTTCAGAAATAATATCCAAGAATTACGATGATTCAAATAATAGGAATTTATAGAACTTTTTCTAAAATTTTTATATGGACCATGGTGATAGATGTATGAACTCGGAAATGACCAAACTTCATGACCTAAACTTTGTACCCTCCAACAAAAATCAATTTCTTCCATATAGGAAAAATAAATTTTGTCAAAACCTTCCAATTCTTTAAAAACATTAGATCGTATCATAATTGCTGCACCAGATGCCCAAAATATTTTTGATGGATTGTTATATTGACCATGATCTTCCTCTAGTGTATCAAAAATTCTTCCTTGAACAAATGGAAAGCAAAATTTATCAATAAATCCTCCTGTACCCCCTGCATAATCAAATAATTTTTTATTATAGATATTTAAGATTTTAGGTTGAACAGCAGCAATATTTGAATTTGAATCTAAAAAATGAACTAACTTTTCAATCCATTCGCTCGAATGTTCCGTGTCATTATTCAAGAATAACAAATATTTTCCACTTGCATGGGTTGCACCCAGATTACATCCTCCACTGTAACCTAGATTAGAATTACTTGAAATAATTTTAACACTTTCAAAACTACTTTTTATTCGATTAATTGAATTATCAGTAGAAGCATTATCTACAACGATAAGTTCAAAGTCTTTGATTGAAATGTTTTTATAAATAGAATCAATACAATTATATAGTAAATCTTCCCCATTGTAGTGTGGGATAATGATTGATACCATGTTCATGAATTTTGGAGTTCCTTTATTTCATCTAATAATTTTGTAGCTTCTAAATCAGTAGGACTACGTACTAACCAATCTTCCATTAAGAGAATAGCATTATCATACTCTTTAAGCTCTTTATAACATAGATAGAGTAAAAATACTAGTTCAGGTAGTGATTCTTGCCATTCTTGCCATTCTAATGAGGTAATTTTTGTTGATTTAAACCCTTGTACTTCAAGAGCTTTTTCGATGATAGTAAAATTATCATAAATTGTTTTAAAAATGGTTTTTGCTTCATTATAATCTTCTAAAGTTTGAATAAAAGTCTTTCCATATAACAAATAATCATTAATAGCTAAGTCATTTCTCTCTATTAATTGATTAAGATGATATCTAAGCTTTACTTTATTACCTAAACCACCATATAATTGCCCAATTTGATATTGTAATTCTTTTGATGGGATTTCAATAATGTCAGTTGGCATTTTCTTTTCCATATCTAACAATACTTTTTCTGCTTTACCAAAATTTTTATTAAGATAATGTGAAATTGCCAATCTGGTAAATCCGGTTCTATAATTTTGAATTAATCTACCCAATTGTGGATCAACATATATATTGTCATTTGCAAGGTTTCTATAAATATATCCCGGTTGATATGTCTTTGAAACTGATAGGTTGGTATTATTATTATAATTCTTGTTATAATCTATAAACCAACTTTCATCTCCTATGATAGATAATAGATTATTGGTCATCGCATCAACATCGATAATTTGAGATGTATTATTGGATAAACGGTATGCTAAACCTTCCATGGTTAAATATTCTTCAAGATTTAACATACTAGTCGGAGAGACAGTTACTGCAAAATATACAGGTCGATTCCAGTTGTTATCTTTAATGATTCTTAATACCATCAAATCCTGAATACGTAATGCAACATCAAAATATGTTGGATTTAATTTCCATTCAATTTTTCCTGAATTATTTAGAGAATCTTTTGGAGCAGGAATAGAAATTATCGTGGGAGACCACGCTTTGAAATCTAGGTTATTAATTTCATTCTCACTCATATTAATAAAAGAATTATCCTGATTTTGATCTTGAAGCTGTTTGACATACCACGGAGTATTCAATAAGCTTAAGTTTGTAACACTAACATCTTTTCTTATCCCCTCTACTTCTTGTAAATACCATAAGGGGAAAGTATCATTATCTCCATTTGTAAAAAGAATAGCATTTGGTTTACATGTTTGCAACATATTGTATGCCATATCCCATG
>DTWI01000180.1 GCA_012963075.1 Fidelibacterota bacterium | reverse complement strand
TTTAAATTCTTCAAAAATTACTCCGTCCATCTTGCTTCCTGTGTCAATTAATGCTGTTGCAATAATTGTTAAACTTCCACCTTCTTCAGTATTTCTGGCAGCTCCGAAGAATTTTTTTGGATTTCTTAATGCATTAGAATCTACACCTCCAGACAAAATCTTACCGCTATGTGCGGTAACAGCATTATGTGCTCTACCTAAGCGTGTAATGCTATCTAATAATATGACTACATCTCTACCACATTCAACAAGTCTTTGTGCCTTTTTTAAAGCCATATTTGATACTTGTACATGTCTTTCTGGGCCCTCATCAAATGTAGAACTAACAACATCTGCGTCTACGCTTCGTTTCATATCAGTTACTTCTTCCGGACGTTCATCAATTAATAGTACAATTAATGCGGTCTCAGGGTGATTTTTTCTAATTTCGTTGGCAATTTTTGAGAGTAAAATTGTCTTACCTGTCTTAGGTTGTGCAACAATTAATCCTCTTTGTCCTTTACCAATAGGAGAAATAAGATCCATAATCCTCATGGACATGTCGCTAGTATTGGAAAGGTTAAATTTTTCGTTAGGATGTAATGGGGTATATCTTTCAAATGGAATTTGTTTTCTAATATCTTCAGGATTTACTCCATTAACTTCTGTCAAGTGTAACAAAGCATGAAATCGTTCTTTTGATTTTGGTGCTCTGGTGGTGCCTGTAACATAATGGCCCGTTTTTAACTTAAATCGTTTGATTTGAGATGGGCTTACATATATATCCTCAGGTCCGGGTAAATAATTATCATTAACACTTCTTAAAAATCCATAACCATCTGGTAGAATTTCTAGTGTTCCAGATAAAGTAGCGTCATTATCATCTTTTTTAACAGTATCTTTTTTACTGTTTTCTTGTTTGGTGTCGTCAGCTTGTTTGGTGTCGTCAGCTTGTTTGGTATCGTCAGTATTATTTTTCATAATTTCTGCAATCAGTTCATCTTTAGAAAAAGATGTTGCTTTTTCAACGCCCATAGTTTTTGCAACTTCGCGAAGATCGCTTAGTTTTTTTTCTTTTAAATCGTTTAATTTCATTGATTCCTCATTTTTGTGAAATGTTTCTTAGGGGAAAATAACCTCGAAAATTAAAATTACATTATATTCTACCGTTGTCAAAGGAAAAATCAAAAAATTTATACAACTCCTTCGCAATATGGTGGCTACCAAAAATTACTTTTGGACCATTATAGTCTATAGATTGAATTTCTAATAATGCCTCTGTAATATTATCAACAAATTTAAATTGTTGTAATTGATTATTATCTAAAATATCGTCTTTTTGTAGAATGTCTTTTGAATCTATTGTAGATATTATTAATTCTTCAAACTCATTATATAAAAGAGTTAAAAGTTTGTCAGTAAGTTTGTCATTTTTCAAAATTAATAACCCTATTGGTTTTTTATTATAAATTGAATATAGGTCTTGAGATAATTTTTCAATGGCATTAGCATTATGAGCTACATCATAAAAAATATTTTCTGCCATTATTTGCATTCTTCCTGGCCAAATCCATTTTTTTAAACTGGATTGTATTTCTAACATATTAATTTTAGGAAAATGCGCTTTACATGTTTCTATTGCTAAAATAGCATTGTTTTTTTGATAAGAACCTGCTTGGGGTAAAACAAGTTTTGTTTCATTGTATAAAAAAGAAATTGATTGAGGGGTATGTTTTATGATCATTGATTTATTTTTATCAATTAATGTTAAAGGTGATTGTTTTTCATGTGCACAATATTTTATCACACTTAAAACCTCTTTATTTGAATTGCTTGTTAATGCTGGGGTATTTTTTTTAAAAATACCACATTTTTCACTAGCAATAAGCTCAATAGATTCTCCCAAAATATGCGTATGATCATAATCAATCTCTGTAATAATAGTTTGAATTGGTCTAATAACATTGGTTGAGTCTAGTCTTCCCCCAAGCCCTGTTTCTATAATGGCAACATCTACATTATTTCGTTCAAAATAGGTAAATGCAAGGGCAGTAGTTGCTTCAAAGAAAGTAATGGAACTATCCATAATCGTTTTTTGGTGTTGTTGAATAAAATCAATTATTTCTTGATCTGATATTGGACAACCATTGATTCGAATTCTCTCATTAAATCGAACTAAATGAGGAGAAGTATAAAGTCCAACTTGTTGACCATTTTCTTGTAAAATTTTTGCTAAAATAGAGGCTGTTGAGCCCTTACCATTAGTCCCAGCAAGATGAATAGTTTTAATTTTATTATGGGGATTATCACACAAGCCTAAAAAATCGCTTATATTTTTTAAACCTAACTTAATTCCACGATTATGAAGTCCGTATAAAAATTCTAAAGTCGGATTAATCATTTAATATTTTCTGATACCTTAAAATAGCATGGTAAATAGATGTAGCAAGCATGTCTCTATACCTAGAACTGTTCAATTTTTTTTCTTCATTAGGATTTGATATAAAACCAAGCTCAATTAAAACATTCGGCATTGAAGCGCCCATTAAAACATAAAAACCGGCTTGTTTTACGCCTAAATTTTTACTTTGTACTCTTTTACCAATTTCTTCCTGGACTAAAGCTGCAAATTTTTCACTGTACTGTACAAATCCGCTTTGAGCGATTGTAGCTTGGATTAACTGTTCATCAGTTAATTCTTTAAATTCGGTTCCTTCTAATTCAATCACAGAATTTTCTCGCAACGCTACGTTAATTGCTTCTTGATTTCTCCCAGGCCTTAAAAGATAAGTTTCGAAGCCATATGGTCTTCTACTTTCGTTGGAGTTTATATGAATACTAATAAATAAATCTCCTTTATTTTCATTAGCAAATTTTGTTCGATCGTGCACATGCATAAAAACATCTTCATCTCTAGTTAAAATAGTTTTAACTCTTAAATTTTTTTGTATTTTTTTTGCCAAACGCTTTGAGACATCTAAAGCAATGTCTTTTTCTTTGGTACCTTTATATCCTATTGAACCTGGATCTTTTCCGCCATGACCAGGATCAATAATAATCGTATCAAACTGCCATTTCTTTTTTTCTTTATTTAAATCGGTCGTTTTATCTATAGGAATATTCTGAATAACACTACCCAGCCTAATAGACATAGAAGCATAATCCATAGAGTAATCTGTGTTTGTCTGTTGAGTTAGAAGATTTAACAAATCATCCAAGGGAACATAATATTCTCCCTTTCTTTGGAAAACGTTGTTCTGTAACTGGTAAGCTTTATCATTAATAATAACAAATGGTATATTAGCGGTAATTTTAATTTTAGTATCCCCAAAATAAATAACAATTTTCTCAGTATTATTATTGGTAAAATTTTTATTTAGTAAGACATCAGAAAAACTATTAACAGAGATATAATATTTATGTTCTTTGCTATAGTTTGCTTTCCCGATGAGGAGGTTATTGGAATCAATAATTTTAATTGTTCCTTGAGTAGAGGCAAAGCACCAAGATATAAACAGCAGATAATAAAAAAAAGGATATATAGATTTAAATAATTTCATCACATGAAATTATCATAAAATAAGAGTAAAAGGGCCCAAAAGTTGAGCCCTTTATTTTTTTATTGAAAATTAGACTATGAAATAATAATTATTTCTTCATCCACATTGCAACAATTAAGATAGTAATTAATCCCGCAAGACCATTATCACCAACTGAAGCCATTACAGATGCAATATTTCCAATTACACCAAACATGTCACCGAATAAGATACCAATAATTACCCCTGCAACAAGCAAATGAATTGCTAAGTCTGTTAGCGAACTAAGAGCATCAGTGACTATTTTTAAAGCATTGTTCATTGTTTTTCTCCTTAAACTTTTTATATAGGGGCTCTTAATACAGAACCCCTATATTTTATCGATTAATGCACTAACCCAAATTTATAACCAAGACAAGAAGACTACTAATACTAGTAATCCTGTTAGTCCGTTATTTGTGAAAGCATCAACTAAGCTAGCAATGCCGCCTAGTGGATCCAGTCCAGTGTTGAATAGTACGTTTGCAAACACAAAAAATATGATTGCAGCCTTAACTACACTAGTTAAACCACTTAAAGCACCGCCTAGCATTGAATCCCATGAAGCCATGTTATTCCTCCTTGATTAGTTAAATTAAAAAAAGAGACAAATTCCCTAACAAAACAATAGGCTTTGTCCCCCCTTTTGTAATCATGTCAATATGATCATTTTTATTAAAAGTTTGCATATTTTCACTTTTTTATAATAATAATCCCTATTTTTTCACAAATCAACCTTTTTATTAAAATTAAATTTTTATTAAAATCAGCAATTAGGTGTAAAATTAACGAAATCTTTTATATAATAAATCAAAAGAACTAAATTGAAATATGATTGAAAATTATCCAATAATCAAAAAAATATATTCTCGACAAATTTTAGATTCGAGAGGAAATCCAACAATTGAAGTAGAAGTTGGTGTTGGGCATTGTTCTGGTAGAGCTGCAGTCCCTTCCGGAGCGTCTATAGGAAAATTTGAAGCTCTTGAGCTAAGAGATAATGATAATAAAAGATTTCACGGAAAAGAAGTTAGAAAAGCAATTACGAATGTGGTTGATGTACTTCAACCACAATTAATTGGGAAAAGAGCTGATCAACAAAACACAATAGATCAAATTTTGTTAGAAACTGATGGCACAGAAAACAAAAGCAATTGTGGGGCTAATGCTATTTTGGGAGTATCAATGGCATGTGCTGTTGCTTCCTCTAAATTTTATAATTGTCCATTATATCATTATCTCAATAAAGACAGTACTATATTGCCAGTTCCTATGATTAATGTATTAAACGGCGGGATGCATGCAGATGGGGGCTCTGACATACAAGAAATTATGCTTTTCCCTGCTGGAGCAAGCTCTTTCTCCGAAGCAATACGAATGGGCGTTGAAATCTTTCATGAGCTAAAAAAAGAGCTAAAATCTAATGGCTTAGCTACTACGGTTGGTGATGAAGGAGGGTTTGCACCACAGTTGCAATCCAACGAACATGCTATAGAGTTGTTGTTAAATGCAATAGAGAAAACTATCTATAAAACTGGGAAAGACGTATTTCTTGCTTTAGACGTTGCAGCGTCTAGTCTTTATCAAGATAAGAAATACCATCTTACTCTTGATAATCAAATCGTAGATGATGAAGGAATGATTAAATTTTATGAAAAACTTATAAACCAATATCCAATTGTTTCTATTGAAGACGGCTTAGACGAAAACGATTGGAAAGGGTGGACAAAACTAAACGCTTCTCTTGGAGATAGAATTCAAATAGTGGGGGACGACTTAACGGTAACAAATCCAAAAAAATTAAATAAAGCAATTAGTGAAAATACAATGAACAGTATTCTAATTAAACTGAACCAAATAGGTACTCTTTCAGAAACAATAGAAACAATTCACATAGCAAAAAATAATAATTATGATTTCATTATTTCTCATAGGTCGGGAGAAACAGAAGATACTTTTATTGCTGATTTTTCCGTTGCTATGGGAGGAGGTCAGATAAAAACTGGCTCTGTTTGTAGAACAGATCGTACCAGTAAATATAATCAACTATTGAGAATAGAAGAAAAATTATCTCCTCATCATTTCGGTAAAAAATTTTCTTTTATTAAATGAAAAATAGACCCCCTAGACTAACAAACATTTTATTAATCCTAGTAACTTTAGGATGTATAATTTTATTATTTTTCAGTGACCGTGGATTAATTAGTTTGTGGAAAATAAAGAAAGAAAAGTTAGGCATTCAACAAGAAATCAATTCTTTACGTCAAGAAATCGCAGAGTTACAAAAAGAATCTGAAAAATTACAGTTCGATGAAGATTATATTGAAAAAATTGCTAGAGAGAAGTTAAAGATGGCCAGGCCTGGAGAAAAAGTATTTAAAATTGAGTAATTTTTACTGAAAAATTTCCTTGGCAACAGCAAAAGATTTAATATCGGGTAAGTGATATCTAATTAAATCAGATATAAAGCTTGCCATAATTTTTTTATTATAATTAAAAATGTGTTTTTTATTTTTTTCCTCTAAAAAATTAGAAATATAAATTTCTTTTAATTGTTGAAGCAATTTTTGGTCTTGTGATAAATAGCTTTTAACGATTGGATGTTCTTTTGCTTCAATAACATTATATCCAATATTTTTCAGAAAATGTAAAACAAAAAAATAGAAGGCATCGTTATACCCGTTATGTTCTAAATCAAAATAATGAAGAACATTTTTCAAGAGATAATATGTCTCTGTATCTCTATCGCCTTCATCAAAACCTCTGTCTATCATTTCAATTATTGATAAACAAAGCATCATTTTTTTTAAATCAAAATTAATGCTGTTCCAACCATTTAATAATTTAGAATCATAAATTGGCTGTAGTTGTCTTTTGTTGTTGTGCGTATAGTTTACCTTTATTTCGTTTATTTGTTGATAAATAGATTTAAGTGGGGACTTTTGGCTCATGGCAGACTTAATTACATAAGAATTTTTACCTTTTTCTAGAGTAAATAATCGCGCAATTAAACTTGATTCTTTAAAAAGAGTGGTTTTGAGGACAATAGCAGGGGTAGAAACTTTCATTAATATTATTTTGGAGCTTTTATCCTTGCAAACCCTGGATATGTAAGGCTCCCAAAATACAAAATCCCATTTTTTTCTTTTACGCTTGTTATTGGGGAATAAGCGTCCTGAGAAGGATCTTGAAGATTATAAATTATATTACCATCACTATCAATTCCTAAAACAAATCCATATGGTTCGGGTTGGGGCTGCATTGATTCTGGCATTCTTACAATCATCTTTCGAATAAAAGGTTTGTCTGCAGTGTTATCAACCAAAAGATTTCTTACGGTGAAAAGCGCTATCCAATATATGCCTTTACCGTTCGATGAAATATTGTCTGGAAATCCTGGTAAATTATCAATAACAATCTCAGAGGTTCCTGCTTTTTCACCCTTAATCCAATATTTTTGAACACGATACATATATGTTTCATTGAAAAGAACAAAAG
>DTWI01000179.1 GCA_012963075.1 Fidelibacterota bacterium | reverse complement strand
TTGTTTACCAATGAGTTTACCAATAACATTATGGATTTTTGCTAATGTATGATGGGTTTTGGAAACAACAAAGGCTACCGAAGTAGCCTCTATTGTCTCTCTAATCTTATGTATTATTGACGAGTGGGCGATGCAGGATTTGAACCTGCGACCTCCTGCGTGTAAAGCAGGCACTCTGACCAGCTGAGTTAATCGCCCAAAAAGTGGATTAACTTAAATTTATAGATTTAATAATTCAACAACTTACTTTTTCAAGTCAGGAATGGCAATATCAATAACATCCATTACTTCTTTGGCAAAATGAAATGTTAAATCTTTTTTAATGTGATCTGGAATTTCTTCAAGATCTCTTTTATTACGGTGTGGTAAGATAATAGTTTTAATACCAGAACGATGAGCAGCAGTAACTTTTTCTTTTATTCCACCAATCGGTAAAACATTTCCTCGTAGTGTAATTTCACCGGTCATCGCTATGCCACTTGCGACTGGTTTATTTTTCAACAATGACACCAATGCAGTAAACATACTGACTCCAGCAGATGGACCATCTTTTGGAATTGCTCCCGCTGGAACATGGACATGAATGTCCATTTTTTGGTTAAAATTATCTTTTAACCCTAAAACATCAGTATGAGATCTAACATAAGTAAGTGCAGCAGTGGCTGATTCTTTCATCACATCTCCTAACTGCCCTGTTAAAGTTAGAATTCCTTTTCCTAACATTTTGCTAGCTTCAATAAAAAGAATATCTCCACCTGCAGCAGTCCATGCCATCCCTGTTACTACACCAGGTTTAGTGGTACGTTCTGCCAAATCTGTATAAAATTTAGGAATGCCTAGATAATGATTAACTTTCTTGTTTGTAAGACTAACAGTTTTAATTTTTTTGTTTACAATACCCACTGCAACTTTTCGTAATACATTTGCAATTTCTCGTTCTAAACTTCTTACACCAGATTCTCTTGTATAAGATTGAACAACTTCCTTAATACCATCTTCAGTAAACTTAGCTTGTTTTGTAGTTAATCCATTTTCCACAATTTGTTTTGGAATAAGATGTTTTTGAGCAATTTTTATTTTTTCGTCATCAATATATCCTCTAAAATCTAACATTTCCATTCTATCATATAATGCAATAGGAATGTTATCTGCATAATTTGCTGTCGAAATAAACATTACTTTACTTAAATCAAAGTCTACTTCTAAATAATGATCGCTGAAGGCATGATTCTGTTCTGGATCTAACACCTCAAGCATTGCAGAAGACGGATCTCCTCTAAAGTCTGAACCAAGCTTATCAATTTCATCCAACATAAAAACTGGATTATTAGTTTTAGCTTTGTTTATTGACTGAATAATTCTTCCTGGAAGTGCCCCAATATAAGTTCGTCTGTGTCCTCTAATTTCTGCTTCATCTCGTATACCCCCTAAAGAGATACGGACAAATTCTCTCCCCATAGATTTAGCAATAGATCTACCCAATGAAGTTTTACCTACTCCAGGAGGACCTGTAAAACATAAGATTGGTCCTCTAACTGAATCGTTTTTTGAAACTTTCTTCTTAAGAGATCTAACTGCCAAATATTCTAGTACACGTTCTTTGACTTTTGTTAACCCATAGTGATCTTCATCTAAAGTCTTTTTTGCTGCTTTTATATTTAAATTGTCTTTACTGGATTTACTCCACGGAAGATCTGTTAACCATTCTAAATAAGTTCTCGCAACAGAATACTCTGGAGATTGTGGAGAAATACGTGATAAACGATCTAATTCTTTATTGGCAACTTTTTCAGCGTCTGCAGCCATCTTTGCATCAGCTATTTTTGCCTTTAATTCATCAAGCTCAACGGTTTGATTATCTTCGCCAAGCTCTTTTTGAATGGTTTTCATTTGTTCTCTTAGGTAATATTCCCTTTGAGTCTTTGAAATTTCATCCTGTACTTCTGTTTGAATTTCTTCACCAAGCTTAATACGTTGAATCTCTCTTTGAAGAAGATTAATGGCAGTCTCCACACGTTTTTTTACATCTAATTCTTCTAAGACTTCTTGCTTTTCTGAATTAGAAACGGATAAAAGAGAAGTTGCACGATCTGCCAAACGAGAAGGACGATCAATATTAGATAACATACCCGCATGTTCTTCATTTAAATTTGGTGAAATTTTAATTAATTCTGTGAACGAACCTTTTAAGCTCTTAGCCAATGCTTCAATCTCAACATCAGGAGTACTAATTGATTCAGGAAGTCTTTCAACATCAGCAAGAAAATAAGCATCATTTTCTTTATATTTTAAAATCTTAACCCTATCTACGCCTTGGACAATTGCAGATTTACTATTATCAGGCATATCAAAAACTTTTAAAACAAGTGCTAGAGTTCCATAAGAATATAGATCTTCTTGTTTTGGATCTTCTATAGAACCATCTTGCTGTGCAACAACAACAAGATATTTATTATCTGACTCTAAATCTTCAATCAGTTTTAATGATTTTTTTCTACCAACATATATAGGAATAACTTGTTGAGGAAATAGTACTGTATTCCTCAATGGCATTATCGGATATTGTTTTTGTATATTTTCCATTTTTCCTTAATTCTATTGTTGCAAAAACCGTGCCTTACTACAAATTTAATCTATAAAGGCTTTAATCTATAAAAAATATGCCAAAATGACTTATAAGTATGCTAATTTAGTCTAATTGAATAGATAAATCGCTCAAAATTGTCTTTATTACTACTTATTGCACTATTTAACCCAACCGCTTTAACAAAGTAGAAACTATTCGGAAATTCAATGACTCCACCAAGCAAACCATAATTATTTTTAAGAGTTTTTTCTTGGGAGAGATTTCCCATGTTAGGTACTTCATAATTACCATACATTTCTAATAATGTGATATATTTATTATCTAAACTATCTCTTTTAATAATAATATTTTCTTGGTTAAAAAAGTCATCCTTTTTGAATTGGTTAATCCAGCGTTCAATATTTTGATCTGCGGTCCCTTGAATATTACTAAATAGAACTAATGAAAAATCTTCATTTGTATTTAAAGTAATTTCAAGAAGCCTGAATTGTTTTTCTGATTCTACTGCATTCCAAGTATCAGGAAGTTTATAAGAAATATTTCCAACACTATCCCTTTGAGCAATAGCATTGGTACCATTAACTGATATATAAGAAATAAAAAAACACAATCCAATAATTATGCTATAGGTTATTATTCCATTCATTTTTATTAAAAATCGCTCTTGCGTGTTCATCTGCATGATATGAACTTCGCACTAATGGACCAGATTCAATAATCTGAAATCCTATATTTTTTCCAAATTCTTTGTAGTCTTCAAACTGTTCTTTAGAAATATATTCTTGCACGGTTAGATGTTTTTTAGTGGGTTGTAAATATTGACCAATTGTAAAAATCTGAATACCTAGATCAACAATTTGTTTCATGGTATCTTTTACTTCTTGTTTAGTCTCGCCCAATCCGACCATTAATCCAGTTTTTGTGCGCAAACCATACTTAATAGATTCTTTTAGAACAGATAATGATCTATTCCAATCTGCTTGAGCTCGTACTGCTTTACTAATTCTTTCAACACACTCAATATTATGACTAAAAATATCTGGATTCGCTGCAAAAACTCTTCTTAGCGATTCTTTATGTCCTTTAAAATCTGGTGTAAGCACTTCGATTGTACACTTTGGATTGAGTTTCCTCGTTTCTGTAATGGTTTGAGCCCATATTTTTGATCCATAATCATTTTTAAGATCATCACGATCTACTGAAGTAATTACCACATGTCTTAAATTCATTTTTTTTACTGCATGGGCAACTCGATATGGTTCCATTGGATCGTTCCATATAGGTTTACCCGTTTTTACAGAACAAAATCCACAAGCTCGAGTACAAGTATCACCAAGAATCATTAGAGTTGCAGTTTTTCTATTCCAACATTCATAGATATTAGGGCATCTTGCTTCGACACATACAGTATTCAGATAATTTTCATGGACTATTTTTCTGACTATCTTATAATTTTCATCAGTAATAATATTAATTTTTGGTTTATTTGGTCTTGATTGAATCATTATTTGAATAATTGGTTAAAATGAACAATTGTGGATTGCTTAATATCATCCATAGAGATTTTTCTTCCCAATTCTTGTTCCATAGATGTCATTGAGATGTTATCAATTCCACATGAAATAATATTAGAAAAATAGCTCATATCAGTATTGATATTTAATGAAAATCCATGGGTTGTTACCCACTGAGAAACACGAATCCCAATACTAGCAATTTTTCTATCATTAACCCATACCCCTGTTAGTCCTCCTCTAGTAGAAGCAACAATATCATAATCATTTAAGATACGAATTAATAATATTTCAATTTTAGAGACATATGATTTAATACCTAATCCCATTTTCTTTAGGTGGATAATAGGATATCCAACTAACTGTCCTGGACCATGGTATGTTACATCTCCTCCTCTATCAGTTTGAAAAAGCTTACAATTTTTATTTAGAATATTGCTAGGATTCGCATTTTTACCCAATGTATAGGTATGATTATGTTCTAATAAAAATAGGGTATCTTTACCCAAATTATTAACTAAATCTGTTTTGGTATTTTTTTGATTTAATAGTGCTTTGTTATAATCACATAATCCTAAATCTTTAATTACAAAATTCATTTACTTCAACTGTAATAATGTTTCAAAAATTGCTTCGGAAAAAGTCGGATGCGGATGTACAGATGACAATACGTTATCAATAGTAAGATTATTGGATTTAATTACACTGATTTCCGATATCATTTCGGTTGCATTAGATCCAATAATATGAGCACCTAGTATATGATTTGAATCATCAACCAAAATTTTAATAAAACCATCAGTAGATCCAACAGCAACAGCTTTTCCATTTGAATTAAAGAAAGAATGAGCTTTTTTAAAATTAATTGATTGTTCTAGTAAAGATTCTTCAGTGAGTCCAATAGAAGCAACCTCAGGTTTACAATAAGTACAATTTGGAATACTATTATAATCAATTTTCATTGGAGCCAAATCACATAATAATTCAGAAACATAGAGTCCTTCAGCAGTAGCAACATGGGCAAGCCATGGTGGACCAATCACGTCTCCAACTGCATAAATATTGTCAATGTTAGTCTTTCCATCTTGATCAACTTTGATATGATTATTATCCGTTATTTCAACCCCTAGATTCTTTAAACCAAAACCTGAAGAATTTCCTTCTACACCAACAGAGATTAGTATTTTTTCATCATCAATATTTTCTGAAATGGTACTGGTTAAAATATTAATTTTTCTCTTTTTAAAAGCTTTTTCAAGCCATGTGGATATTTCTTTATCTTCATTTGGTAGAATTCTATCTTCTGCTTCAATTAAAGTGACTTTTGTACCAAAACTACTAAAAAAATAAGCAAATTCTGCACCAATTGCCCCTGCACCAATAATGGTAAGAGATGTAGGCAATGTATCCATTGAAAAAATATCTTTCGAATACACAATCTTGTCTGAATTAGAATTAATATTCGATAATGATTTTGGGCTAGATCCAGTTGCAATAATAAAATTTTGAGCATTTATTTGAGCACCATTAATATCAACTATTTTATTATCGATAAATTTTCCAAAACCAGGATAGAAATCTACTTGGTTTTTCTTTACTAAATAATGAATACCTTTTGATAGTCTTTCCCTTGCTTTAATACTTTTTTGCACAATAAAATCAAAATTTACTTGAATATTTTTTACAGAAATTCCATAGTCAAAAGAGGAATTGATTAAATCCATAACTTCTGCATTTTTTAACAAAGATTTTGTTGGAATACATCCCCAGTTAAGACAAACGCCTCCTAAATTATTATCATCGATAATGGCTGTCTTTTTACCAAGCTCCGCAGCACGGAATGCAGCGCTGTAACCACCAGGCCCTCCTCCTAAAATAGCTAAATCATAATTATTCATGGTATTATATCTTATTTATTTCAACAAGTTTTAAAAACTCATTTCTTGTGGTTGATTGATCTTTAAATGCACCTAACATTGAGCTAGTTGATGCAATACTATTTTGTTTTTGAACTCCACGCATTAGCATACAAAAATGCCTTCCTTCCATGATTACTGCAACCCCTTTTGGATTTAACAAATCTTGAATGCAAGTTGCAATTTGATTGGTTAGTCTTTCTTGGACTTGTAATCTGCGTGAATAAAAATCAATAATTCTTGGAATCTTTGATAAACCAATAATTTTTCCATTAGGAATATAACCAACATGTGCTTTACCATAGAATGGTATCAAATGATGTTCACATAGGCTATAAAATTCGATATCTTTTACAATAATCATATCTTTAGCAGATTCATCAAAAATTGCTTCGTTAATAACATCATTTAGATTTTGATGATATCCTTGAGATAAAAATTTCCAAGATTCTGCTACTCTTTCCGGAGTTTTAATTAACCCTTGACGTGTAGAATCTTCTCCAATTAATCCTAGTAATTCTTTGGTAATTTCTTCTAATCTTTTTTTCTCTTTATCTGACATTAATTTTCCTCTAAATGACTTACTGGCTGTATTTTATCCCTTAATAACCAAATAAAAAAATAAATAATTGGAGTATCAATAAGTGCTACTAAGATTTTAAACAACCAACCTTTCCAAAACAAAGAAGAAAAAAGAGCCCAATCTATTACACCAACTGAACAAAGAATCAGCAAGATGACTGAAGTATCGACAAATTGAGAACACATTGTTGATGCATTATTGCGTAACCAAAGATATTTTCCTTCTGTTAATCGTTTCCAGAAATGAAAAATTCTTATATCAATAAATTGTGCAGTTAAATATGCAGCCATTGATCCAAAAAATGCTGGTCCAGATAAACCAAATACTTTCTTAAAAGTAACGCTTTCTAAAGGAGATATATCTGCAGTTGGAACTGCAATCGCAACGTAAATTAAGATTGTTGTAAATACACTTGCAAAAAACCCTGCAAGAACCACTTGATTAGCTCTCCTACTTCCATAAAGCTCTGATATTAAATCTGTGACAATAAAAGTAATTGGATAAGCAATAATTCCAACTGATAGAACAAAGAAATCAGAAATTCCTAGTGCACTCCATGTAAAAAATTTCTGAAATATTAAGTTACAAGACACTAAGGCTGCAATAAATATTCCAGTAAAAATTAAATATAATCTTTCTTGAAAAATAGTCATGATGATGGTCCATAATAGTCAGTATAAATTGTTGGAGTTTCTACTAGCCGTATACGATGCAATGAACAATCTTCCAGATGTTTCGCAATAGATTCCCATATAAAAACAACTAGGTTTTCTGTAGAAGGTTGCTTTCCTTCAAACCAAGGTATATCTTTTTCAAATTGGGAATGATCTAATTTTGAAATTATATGTTTTTTTACTATCCTTTTTAGACCTTCTAACTCAACAATAAATCCTGTATCCGGATTTAATTCTCCTTTTACCATAACATGTAATGTATAATTATGACCATGTACCCGAAAATCTTTTCCAAAAACTTCTACATTTTTTTCATCAGACCATTCAGAATTCCCATATTTATGGGCTGCACAAAAATGAAAAACCTTTGTTAGATATGTATTATTACTAGTCATAGAGATTACTAATTTATTTAAATAAAAATCTTCTTCCAACTACTGAAGTAATCGGACAATTATTAACATTAAAATTTTTAGCTGGACAATATTCTCTTCCGTAAAAAACAATTTGTAAATGCAATTGATTCAATTTGTTCTTTGGAAATAACCTCTTTGCTTGTTTTTCCGTATCTTGGACGCTTCTTCCGGAAGATAATCCCCATCGATACATTAATCGGTGAACATGGGTATCAACTGGAAATGCAGGAATACCAAATGCTTGTGACATTACAACGGATGCTGTCTTATGTCCTACTCCAGGAAAAGATTCAAGATCTTCAAAACTTGAAGGAACTTTACTCTTATATTTTTTAACTAAAATTTTAGATAATTCTAAAATTGCATTTGCCTTCGCAGGTCCTAACCCACATGGCTTAATAATATTATATATAGTTTCATAATCCAATTTTGCCATTTTTGTAGGTGTGTTTGCTTTTTTAAATAATTTTGGGGTAACACGATTGACAGATTTATCTGTTGTATTTGCTGATAATAACACAGCAATAAGTAAAGTATAAGTATCTTGGTGTTTTAAAGGGGGAGAAACATCAGGATAGATTTCATCAAGTTTCTCTATGATAAAATCAACTTTATCTTTTTTAAGCATTTAATAACTATTTAATACATCAAAAGGTAGTGACTTTGGTCTTATTAATGGCATTCCTAAAGCTCTATTAAGAACCATTTGGGATGTAATACCCAACGAACGAGAGATACTAAATAATACTGTATAGAATTCAAATTCTTTTAGACCATAATGATGTAAAAGAGCACCTGAAGCGGCATCAACATTTGGCCATGGGTTTTTCGCCTTACCATGTTCTTTTAAAACTGGTGGAACTACTTTGAATAATTTATTTACAATATCAAATATTTCATCATCAGTAACGTGTTCTTTTCCAAAATTCATCAAAGCAGTAAATCGAGGATCTGGACAACGTAATATGGCATGACCATAACCTTGAATGACTCTACCTGAATTTAGTCTGTCCCAAATAAATTGTTTTAGATCTGCCTCAGATGGAGAACCTTTAAAATGATCCCTAATTGACAGAACAAATCTTAGACAGTTTTGGTTTGCCAAACCGTGTAGTGGACCAGCCAAACCATTTAAACCAGCTGATAGTGCATAATATGGATCAGATAATGCTGAATTAACGGTCATAGCACTAAATGCACTCACATTACCAGCTTCATGATCACAATGCAACATTAAATACAACCTCATTAGCTTAGTCATTTCACTATCGGGATCAAATCCCATCATATGTACAAAATCTGCTGACCAATCTAAGTCTTTATTAGAGTTAATACGTTTTCCTTTATTAAAACGTAATCTATATATGTATGCAGCAATTGCAGGAAGTTTAGCAATAATATTGAGACTATCTTCTAATGTAGTGTGCCAATATTTTGTTTTGGATAAACCTGCATCAACTGCCTTGTAAAATTGACTTTCTTTTTGCATTGATAAGATTGCTGTATTAAACATCGTCATTGGATGTGAATCTTTTGGCATACTATTTAAAATATCCCAAATATATGATGGAACTTTATTTCTACTTTTGAGATCAGATTGCAAATCAGCCAACATAGCTTTATTAGGAATATCGCCAGTCAGTAATAAATGCAGCACTTCCTCTGGTAAAATATGAACAAGATCTAAGATGTGACTGCCTCTAATGTGTAATCCTTCATCTGCAGTTACATATGAAGTATCACATGCTAATCCTTTGATGCCACGCATGCCTGAAAGAGCTTTTCCAATTGTAACATCCCCAATAACAACATTTCCTTTTTGATCAAACAATTTTTTATAATTGTATCTCCAATCAGGTATTTTGTTTTCTAATATATTATACAGTTTCCCCATAATCAAATTTAAGTTTTAAACTGCAAATTGTGTAATTGTTTATATAACCCATCTTTATTAATTAATTCTTTATGGGTACCCATATCTACAATTAACCCTTTATCAAGGACAATAATTTTATCTGCGTTATACACTGTTGATAATCTGTGCGCTATAACAATAACTGTACGATTATGCATTAATTTCTCAATTGCATCTTGAACATTTTTTTCTGATTCTGTGTCTAATGCTGAGGTTGCTTCATCCAAGATTAAGATTGGCGGATTTTTTACAATGGCGCGTGCAATTGCAATTCTTTGGCGTTGGCCTCCAGATAACTTGACACCTCTTTCTCCAATAATTGTATCATATCCTTCAGGCAATTCTTTAATAAATTCATTCGCATTAGCCGCAATTGCAGCGTTTTTAATTATATCATCTGATACAAAATCTAAACCATAAGCAATATTTGCTTTTACTGAATCATCAAACAAAAATGTTTCTTGAGTTACAATGCCCATCAAAGATCTTAACGAATCTAGTTTAACATTTTTTATATTTTTACCATCAATGTTTATTGCTCCATTGGTAACATCATAAAATCTTGGAATTAAATCCACCAAGGTTGACTTTCCAGCTCCACTAGGACCTACCAACGCTAGTATTTGTCCTGATTTAATAGAGAAATCAACATTCTTTAAAACTTCTTGAGATGATTGATCATAATGGAAACTTACATCTTTGAAAGTAATATGATTCTCAAACTGATTTAACTCGACTGCATTGTCTACGTCATTGATATCAGATTTAATATCAAGAATAGAAAAAACTCTATCGGCAGACGCTAATCCATTTTGTAACTCATTAAAAACATTTCCTAAGCTTTTTATTGGACCCAATACAGCAAATAACAATAAAATAAATCTTATAAAATCTTCAGAACTAATCGATTGTGTAAACAAAACATCTCTTGCTCCAATAAAAAGAAGTAACGCAGCGAGCGATGCACCAACAGTCTCAGTAATTGGAGAAGACAATAAACGTAAACGATCTTTTTTTAACATTAACTGATAATACTTTTTAGTTTGAGCATAGAATCGTCTTAACTCATAATTCTTCATAACAAAAGCTTTGACAATCCTCATTGAACTTAAAGTTTCTGCAATAATAGATGTCATTCCTGCAAGCCTTGCTTGTGATCGTGCTGCTCTTCTTCTGATACTTTGAGCAATACCAAAAATAATTGCACCACTTATCGGAATCACTAGAATTGCAATCGCTGTTAATTTTGGACTAATAATAAAAAGTAGTGTTACAAAAGCCATAATATTAATTGGTTCCACAAGCAATTTTTGAAAACTAGTAGAGAGTGCACCTCTCATATTATCAACATCGCTGATAAGAATCGCTGTTAATTCACCTGATTTTTTTTTATTAAAGTAGGATAGTGAAAGATAATGTAAATGATCATAGAGTTTATTTCTCAAATCAGTAATTAATCGAAATTGCACAACAGAAACGGTAATATTTTTTATATAAAAGGCAATATTTTTTATCCCAAATACAACAACCAGTGCAATACAAACTGCAGACATGGTTTCCATTGCAGAATCTTTTAGGAGTAATTGATTGGAAAAAAGTTTCAATTTATCATTAGCAGATGAATTTTCCAGATTCATCAAACGAACGTTTTCCGCAATCATATCATTAAAATCAATCAGAATATTGTTTATCATAGTAGCAGTAATCCAGATAGATGCACTATTAAACACAACAAAAAAGATTGCGGCAATAATAGATAAAACTAAAAGTGGCCAATAAGCTAAAACAATTTTAAACAAACGAATA